>JAXDMF010000183.1:0-3535 GCA_034666205.1 Gemmatimonadales bacterium | reverse complement strand
GCCGCCCCGTAGCCCTCAAGCTGTTGCGGCCTGAGCTGGCGGCTGCGCTCGGACCCGAACGGTTCCAGCGGGAAATCCATCTCGCTGCCGGCCTGCAACACCCCAATATCCTGACGGTGCTCGACTCCGGCGGATCAGAGACTCTGCTGTGGTTCACCATGCCGTTCGTTGAGGGGGAGTCCCTTCGCTCCCACCTCGATCGCGAGCGACAGCTACCGGTGGACGAGGCAGTACGCATTGCGTGCGAGGTGGCGGACGCACTGAGTTGCGCCCATGGCCGGGGCATCGTGCACCGTGACATCAAGCCAGGGAATATCCTGCTCTCTGGCGGCCATGCTCTGGTGACCGACTTCGGGATCGCCCATTCGGTCGACGACAACACTGCCGACCGGCTCACCGAGAGCGGGATGATAGTAGGAACGCCTGCCTACATGAGCCCGGAGCAGGCCAGCGGTGAGCGGAATCTCGATAGCCGAACCGACATTTACGCGCTCGGCTGCGTGCTCTACGAGATGCTCGCCGGGGAGCCCCCGTTTACCGGCCCAACCGCTCAGTCTGTCGCCGCGAAGCGGCTCACCGATCCTGTGCCTGCCGTCAGTCGAGTGCGGGATACCGTGCCGGCCGGCGTCGAACGCGCGCTCACGCGGGCAATGGCCAAGGTACCGGCGGACCGGTTTGCCAGCGCGGCGGACTTTGCCGATGCGCTCCGCACCGGACTCTCGGACCGATCAGGCGTCCCGCCTCGTAAACGCTCCGTGCTCCAGTGGCCGATCGCGGGCGCGGCGGCGCTCCTGCTGCTTGCGGCTGTCTTCTATCTCAAGCGCGGTAGCGGCCCCGGCGAGCCTGCCGGGCTGATTCCCCTGGCCGTTCTTCCGTTCCGCACCTTCGGCGCCGCGGGCGACTCGAGCGTCCTGGCAATCGGCATTCCCGACGCCATCATCACCCGTCTAGCCGGCCTGCGTCAAATGCGCCTCCGTCCCACCAGCGCGGTTCTCCCCTATGCCGGCAAGGATGCCGATCCCAGCGAGATTGGGCGGGCGCTCGCGGTACGGTATCTGCTCACCGGCACCGTGCAGGCCGCGGCCGATCGGCTTCGGGTGAGCGTTCAGCTCGTGCGTGCGGGAGACGGCTCCCCATTGTGGGGATCTCACTACGACCTCGCCCGCAAAGATCTACTCACCCTGCAGGACTCGATCGCCGAGCGAGTGAGCGCGAGCCTCGCCGTGCGCCTGAGCGCCGATGAGCACGACCGACTTTACCGGCGGTACACCGCGAACCCCGCCGCGTACGAATGGTATCTCAGAGGCCGTTCTCAGTTGGCTCGCGTCACGGAAGACGGCACCAAGGCCGCGCTCCAGGCGTTCGAGCGGGCGCTCGCCCTGGATCCGAGCTACGCCCTGGCTCAGGCCGGACTTGCCATGGCAAGCGCGGACATGCACCTGCGCTTCGCGTCGGGACCCGAGGTCAAAGTCTGGGGCGAGCGGGCCAAGGCGGAGGCAGCGCGGGCGCTCGCTCTCGACCCCAACCTGGCTGAGGCTCATCTAGCCAAGGCGGCGGTGAGCCGGAAGGCGGATTTCGATTGGGAAACTACTCTCGAGGAAAGCGGACGGGCCCTCGCACTCAATCCGAACCTGGATGTGGCCCACTACTTCCGAGAGGCCGCGTTCTACCATCTCGGACTCTTCGACCTGGCCGAGCGGGAAGACCGAGAGGCCCTCGGCATGGATCCCGCCGATCAGGTGGAACAGCTCCGAACCCGTGGAGTCGTGGCGTTTCTCCAGGGACGGTACCCCGAGGCCGTGAAGAACCTCGAATTGGCCCGCCGAAGCAGCAGCCGGGCGTACACCGACTCGTATCTGGCCCAGGCCTACTACTACAGCGGCGATTCGACCCGAGCGATTGCGACGCTGGATTCCCTCAGCCAGATCGCTTCTGCACCTGCGGCCAACCGGGCTCGCGCCGCTCTGGCGAGCTTCCTGGCCCACCAGGGAGAGCGAGAAGAAGCGGAAGCGTTGATTGCGCTGGTGGTCGGTAAGGAGGGCTATGTTGACCACCATGTGGCCTATAGCCTCGGAGCCGCCTACGCTCAGTTGGGTCAGCCGGAGCAGGCGGCGAGCTGGCTCACCCAAGCGATGGAGACCGGCTTTCCCTGTTATCCCTGGTTCGAGCGGGATCCGCTGCTCGACCCGGTGCGCCAGGATCCTCGGGTCAGCCGCGTACTGACCCAACTCCGTCAGTCGTGGGAAGCCGCCAAGAGCCGCTATTCGTAGCGATTGTGGAGTGTCGCCACGGGGACATCGAGGAGTGTGGCGGCGGCCTGAAGGCCGGTGGTGAGGGCACCCGACACCGTCCCGTTTAGTCCCTCGCCGGCCAGCGCCTCGCCAGCCAGGAACAGCGTTCCAGCGACCGGCCTCCGCAAGCTCTCTCTGGCCGCCAAGGCGCCGACTCCGCCGTAACTGTAGGCTCCCCGGGAAAAGGAATCTGCCGACCAGTCGTGGGTGTAAACCGCCCGAACCCGCGACTCGAGCATTTTCACCGTCCGGCCGAAGATGCTCGCGGCCGACTGGAGTGCCAGTCGAGCCACCTCATCCTGAGTCCGTCCCGCCATCGCCTGGGCTCGGGGTCCGCCTATCCAGCCCGTGATGAAAGGGAGGCTCGGAGGTTCGGTGGTCCACCACACCGGAAACGGCTGATCCCTTCCAAAGACGAACGTCGGCGAGGGGCGATTGGCTTCCATCCACCACGCGGTATCGAACCGAAGGTCGATCCGCCGGGCCGCTCCCATTTCCAGCGCACCCAGCGCCTCGGGCCAGCCGGTAGGCAGAGGGTCGAGGTCCACGGTCCCTTCGCTCCCTTTGCCCGCTTTCAAGACGCCGAGGGGAACGGTCAAAATCGCCTGGGAGGCGGCGAGCTCGATGGCATCACCATTAGGGCCTCGGGCTTCGACCTCGACCTCGCCTGTCCTCCAGCGGAGTCCAGTGACAATGGTTTCCGTCTGCACCAGCACCAGATCCGGATTGAGCCGTGACCTCAGCGCGGACACCAGTCTGCCGTAGCCTCCCTCGAGCCGCACCACCTCCGGTCCGTCCCTCGTCACCGCGGCCTGATTTTCTGCCAGCGCCGCAGTTCCGAAGCGCTGGAGGTCGGCTGCATGGAATCCTTCGAGGTAGTCGGACAGCGCTTCGATCTCGTCCGAGGTGAAATCGGTGGGGGCCAGCTGACGGATTGCCTGAGCGACCGGGACATCTCCCGCTTTGGGGAGGGTCAATCCGAGAAACCGGTCCACCAGCGACTCCACGTCGGCATACTGCTCTGTTCCATACCCGTCTCCTCTCACGTGCCGCTCAGGCACCTCCTGCAGAGAGAGGCGGGCACGCTGAAGCACCTGGACCAGGTCTGCCGACCTCCTCCCTTGAACGAACTCCGCGCCGAGCTCGACCGGATGCTCGCCGGCAGGATCGAGCACCGTGTGGACCCGACCGCCCAGCCGAGCGCGGGCTTCAAGGAGCATCACCCGCCGGCCGGCTTCGGCCAG
>JAXDMF010000182.1:0-6750 GCA_034666205.1 Gemmatimonadales bacterium | reverse complement strand
TCCGCTCATAGTCCACTCCGACGCCGAGCCGCAGCCGGTCCCTGAGCAGGACCAGATGCCGTCCGGTGCCGCAGCCGACATCGAGGACCCGCATCCCTTCCTTTAGGAGGTCGTCCAGGAGGTCGAGCTCGGCCCGCAGGAAGGCTTGGATCTTGGGCGGCTGGGTAGTTGGATCCAGAGCCCGATTCAATAACCCAGAGGCGTAGACGTCGTCGTTCGACATGGTTGCTATGGGAAGATGCACATTGATTATGCCAGAGTCGAGTAGCGATCGTAGCAGCCGCGCGGCATCTTCCCAGGGGTCGTATTGACCTGTATCGTCCAGAAAGGCGGCGGGTACGCCGCACTACCAATCGAACGTGGAGGATGGACCGATGGACAGCGTCGTGCACTTCGAGATGCCGTACGAGAATCGCCAGCGGATGACCAAGTT
The DNA here is from genome assembly GCA_034666205.1 of Gemmatimonadales bacterium. GTDB lineage: Bacteria > Gemmatimonadota > Gemmatimonadetes > Gemmatimonadales > GWC2-71-9 > CAVVWJ01. The sequence continues at coordinate 6,317 of JAXDMF010000182.1, read as the reverse complement.
CTATCAGGCGGCCTTCGGCTGGAAGACCGAGGAGTTGGGCGAGGTCATGGGCAACTACGTCGTCGTCACCACCACCGAGACCAACGAGGCCGGACCGACCAAGCCCGGCGCGATCAATGGCGGGTTCTATGAGAAGAAGGCTGGCTGGCCGATGCAGTATCCCTCGGTCGTGATCGCGGTAGACGACGTCAAGCGCTCGTCGGAGAAGATCGTCTCCGCCGGGGGTAAAGTGCTGGGCGAGCCGATGGAGATCCCGGGCGTGGGGCAGTACGTATCGTTCACCGACTCGGAGGGCAATCGCGTGAGCCTGCTCCAGCCGGTCCCGCGGACCAGCAAGCCAGGCACGGCCAAGGAGAAGGCGGGCGCGGGGCGGTAGAACCTGTCGCCACCGGGCTCTCGCTGCTACCTTCGACCTCATGATGCCGCGCACCTCGCTGGTCCGCTCGGTCGGGCTCCTGGCCCTGGCGGCGTTTCTCCTGGCCCAATCCTGGATGGTGTGCGCCCCGCTCTGCCTGTTGCAGGGCCACGCGAGGGTGGCCCTCGCTGCGTCGCAGTACCAGGGCCACGTCATGCACTGCCACTCCGGTGATGTGGTGGTGAGCCAGATGCCCACCGCCCAGTCGCTCGACAACATGCTCCCGACTCGAGTGGCTCCGCTGCTTTCGCCGCTCCGGGTGGTGGCCATCCGCTTCACACCACCCGCACCGATCCACCTGCAGCAGATTCCGCCCGCAGAGCCACCTCCGCCCCGTCCGGTCTAAGCCCCAAGTCAACAGCAACGCCGGGTGATTGACGGCGCCGGCCACCGCCGGCGGTCGTCGCCATTCGGCCCACTCGGTGTCGTCTGCGTTCGGCTTTGCCGTGTCGCCGGCGCCCAGCTGCTTCGACCCTTGGAGGAGGCTCATGAGGCGAACCCCGCAAATGACGAGCAGGATGGCGACGGTGCTGTTGCTGCTTGGCGGATTATTCGGAATCAGGCCGGCGGTGGCGCAGCAGCCCGCCGACACGCTGGATCAGGCCATCGATCTCGGGAGCCAGGCGGAGGATCTGGGCGAGATCGACCGCCTTCCGCTTCAAATCACCGGCTTTGGTGTGGGCGACTACAGCTATGCCGGCCGCACCGGCGACAACAGCTTCTCGGCCAGCAAGGTCGGCGTCGCGCTCTTTCGCGAGATCACCAGCCGAGCCTACGTCTTCGGCCAGCTCACGACGGCGCTGGTCGCGCCGGAGGGCGGCGGTGAGCCCAGCACCGATGTCGAGATCGATAACCTGCTCGTCTCGGTGGTGCCGTCGGGCGCCTCCAACGTCGGGCTCAACTTCGGGAAGCTCGATCTCCCCGTCGGGTTCGAGCGGGACGACGAGCCGCTCAACTTCCTGGTGAGCACCAGCTTCAACTTCGAGCTGGCCCGGCCGGTGAAGATGGTGGGGCTGGAGGGCAGCTGGAGGCCCAGTCCGAGACTCGGGGTGGACGCCTTCGTGTTCAACGGGTGGAACACCGATCTGGATCCCAATCACGGGAAGAGTGCTGGCGCACGGCTGGAGTTTCTCCCCCGGTCAGGTGTGACGCTGGGAGTGAGCGGGCTCTACGGCGTCGAAGGCGACCAGGGAGCGACCAACAACCGCTACCTGTTGAATGTGGACTACGCGGTGCAGCCCTCCTGGGACTGGGTGCTGGCGGGCGAGGCCAACCTCGGGGGCGATCGCGGCGTCATGCCTGACGGAAGTGACGCGACCTGGGCCGGGGGAACGGTGATTCTCCTCCACCGGTTCACCCCGCACTGGGGCGTCGCGGCGCGGGCCGAGGTGTTCCGCGATAGCGATGGCGCGCGCACCGGGGCAACCCAGACCCTCGAGTCCTACAGCATCGCTCCGCTGTACTCCCTGGGCGTAGGACGGGAAGGAATCTTCGCCAACGTGCAGCACACCACGGTCCGGATCCCCCGGCTCCAGCTTCGGGGCGAGGTCCGGGTCAATCACTCGAGCGAACCGTTCTTCGACACCGACGGCGGACCGGATACTTGGAACATCGAGTACCGGCTCCAAGTCGTCACCATCTTCTGAGCCGCCATGAACCTCTACCTCCTACGAGATGCCCCCCGCCAGGTCAAGCTGGCGGCAGTGCTCTTCCTGCTTCTTCTGGGCTACTCCTACATCTTCGCCTTCCTGATGGTGAAGACATGGAGCGGACTCACCCCTTCGCAGGTGCAGGCGACCTACGTGCCGGCGCCGGCGATGAACATGGAGGCGATGCCCGAGCACTCCACCAGCTCGGAGCATCCGCTCGACCTCGGCGCCGTGCCCGAGATGAAGCACACCGTGGATACCAACCTGCTGATTCAGGACAGCCACATTCACATCATGATCTACGCTATCGTGGCCGCGCTCGAGTCGCTGATCATCTTCGGCCTGGGCTGGCCCGGCTGGTTCCGCGACTGGATGATCGTCGCCGCCTTCGGGTTTGGCGCCCTCGACTTCGCCGGCCAATGGCTGATGAAGGCGCACCTCCCCGGGTTTGCCTGGCTCACGCTCGTCTCCGGTTGGGGGATGGCGCTGGTCTATCTCTGCGTCCTGGGCGGAACCCTCCGCGCCATCGCCCCTCGCCGAACGATATGAAGGAGAATGTCATGCACTCTCGATATCTGTGGGCCCTCCCTCTGGCGCTGCTCCTGGCGGGGGCCCGCCATCCCACGCCGAGCGTGGTGCTGGTCAAGCAGACTGACCTGATCCGCACCACGCTGGGAGGGGCGAAGCAGTTCTATGTCCGAAAAGTCACCATCGGGAAGGACGATCTCGCCCGAATCCGCAAGGAAGTGGATTTCTCGCCGGAGGATCCCGACCTGAGGTTCTACCTGGGCAAGACCGAAGACGGAGCCCTCGCTGGCGTGGTGCTCTTTCCCCAGGTGAACACCATCCACGGACCGATCGAGGTCGGGCTGACCCTGGGCCCCGATGGCAGCATCATCAGCGCGGTAGCCACCAAGGCGACGGTCGAGACCCGGCCCTGGGTCGAGGAAGCGGCGGCGGCCGGCCTAATGAAGCGATTTCAAGGTATGCGATACGGCGACGACGTGAAGCGGGCCCTGGAGCCGCTGTCGCCGGGGCAGATGGGCCAGATGCCGTATTTCGAGGCCCAGGTCATCGCGGCCACCGTGCGTCAGGGTCTGGTGCTCTATCACCTGCTGTTTCATGAGACGTGAGGGAAGGACGGGAAGGGCGGGAAGGCGATCACCCAGTCCCCTCGACCAGCCGTAGTCGGGGAAACCGGTCGGCCGAGAGCAGCTCATCGATCGCGGCTGCCGAGAGCGCCGGCCAGAAGTGATGCCCCTGTCCCAGCGTGCAGCCGAGCTCGATCAACGCCGCCCGCTGCTCCGCCCGCTCGATCCCCTCGGCGATGGTCTGGAGTTTGAGCGTGTCGCCCAGCCCGATGATGGCGCGCGCCAACGCCGAGCGGTCCGCGCCCTGGCCGACTTCCTCCACGAACGGCTTCGCGATCTTGAGGATGTCAATCGGGAAGCGCTGCAAGTAGCTCAGCGACGAATACCCGGTCCCGAAGTCGTCGATCGCGAGCCGCACGCCCAGGCCCTTGAGCTGTTGCAGCCGCTCGAGCACGGCGTCGGTCTGTTGCATCAGCACGCTTTCGGTGATCTCGAGCACCACCGACGACGCCTCGACGCCGGATGAGGTGAGCGTCTGCCGGAGTGCGTCCGCCAATCCCGACCCTTGAAGCTGCCGGCCCGAAATGTTGACCGAGACGGCGAGCGAGAGCTGCGGGTGCGCCGCCCGCCAGACCTGGAGCTGCCGGCACGCCTCACCCAACACCCACGACCCGAGCTGCACGATGAGGCCGGTCTCCTCGGCGAGCGGGATGAAGTGCTGCGGCAGGAGCCGGCCGAACTGCGGGTGCTCCCACCGGAGCAGCGCCTCCACGCCGTGGATGCCACCGCTCTTCAGGTTGACGATCGGCTGATAGAACAGGGTCAGCTGGTGTCCCTCGATCGCCGCCCGAAGCGCGGCCTCGAGATCGAGCCGCTCGCGGATGTCGGCGTACATCCGCGATTCGTACGTCGCCGCGCCGCCCTTACCCCGCCGCTTGGCGGCGTACATTGCCATGTCCGCATTCCGCAGCAGGTCGTCCGCCTTGTCATCGGTGGAGGCGGAGGCCACGCCGATGCTCGCCGTGACCCGCAGCTGGTTGCCGCTGAGCGAGAATGGGTGAGACATGGCGGCGGCCAGCCGGTCGGGGAGTCCCTCCCGCCCGTCGGCCCCTTCGATCAGGATCGCGAACTCGTCGCCGCCCAGCCGCGCCACCGTGTCGGCGCTCCGGGCGCAGGCTAGGAACCGCTCGGCCGCGGCCATGAGCAGCCGGTCGCCCTCGGCGTGGCCCAGGCTGTCGTTCACCTTCTTGAAGTCGTCGAGGTCGAGGAAGAGGACCGTCACCGGGGTCCCGCGGCGGTGCGCCAGCGCCAGCGCGTGGCTTACCCGGTCGCGGAAGAGTGCCCGGTTGGCCAGCCCGGTGAGCGGATCGTGGAACGCCTGGTGGGTCAGCTGCTCCTCCAGCCGACGCCGGTCGCTCACGTCGCGGGTGTTGAGCACGACCCCCCGTACGGTCGCGTCGCGCAGCAGGTTGGTCGCCAGGATTTCGGCGTGAAGCCAGGAGCCGTCCGGCTGGCGGAAGCGCCACTCGATGGGGCCGGTGACGCCGGGCGCCTGCGCGGCGTGGCGGAGGAACGTGGTGGCCCGCTCGCGGTCATCGGGGTGGAGCAGCGCGGGCACAGTCTGGCGCAGCATCGCCGCCGGATCGTAGCCGAACACCCGCGTGGCCGACGGGCTCACGAACCGGACCGTACCGTCCGCCCGGGTGACGATGATGACGTCGGACGAGTGCTGGACCAGCGAGCGGAAACGGGCCTCATTCTGCCGCGCCGCGTGCTCGGCAAGGAGCCGCACATTCTCCCGCACGGTGAGGAGCTGGCGCAGCACCACCAGGCCGGTCACCAGCAGGGCCCCAACGGCGAGCCCGCTGATCGGATCGGTCCAGGGGCGGAGCGCCACGACGAGGAGGAGGACGTACGTCGTGCCAACCGCGAGGTAGGGCAGCGGGCTGATCGCCTGGAACCGCTTGAAGGGCACCTCGGAGATCTCCCGCCCAGCGACCGGCCGGCGCCAGTAGAGCTCGCCGCTGCCGATCAGCATCACGTAACAAACCAGGAAGACGGCGTCGGCCCAGCTCGCGCTGCGGCTGCCCACCTCGAGCTGCACCAGGTTGAACGTGAGGTCGGCGACCACGCCCACCGACACACCAGTCACCAACAGGCCGAAGGCCCACCGGTTGCCATCGATCGGCCGGCGGAGCAGCACCGTGGTGACGCCGAGCAGTACCAGCATGCTCGCCAGCGGATAGGCAAACGCCAGCAGGGTGACGACGAGGCTGCTCTCCTGGGAGGCGGCCGTCGGCCGGACCGAGAAGTACCAGATGGCGACACCGCCGCCGACCAGCACCATCGCGGCGTCAAGCAGAAACTTCCGCCGCTCCATACGGGTGCGGCGCGCCAGTGGGAACGAAAGGAGTGCGGTGAGGGTGAGCAGCGAGTCCGACAGGTAGAACGGGTCGGCCCAGGAGACCGGTGGGCTCTCGTGCAGTGTCATGACGTAGCTGGCCGAGATCGCGTTGCCAGTGAACACCATCGCCCCGCCCAGCGCGAGCAGGCGGAGGGCGCGGCGCACGGCCGGATCCAGGATCTCCCGCCCCGAGGCGAGGGCGAACAGCATCATCACGCCCAGGTTGAGCGGCATGAACGCCACGTTGCCGATGAGGGCGCGCGTCGTCGCGCTGCCCCAGTGGCTCTGCTCCCACACCAGGTAGAGCACGGCGTAGAGCGCGGTGACGAAGGCGACAGTGCCGGCGGGGACGGAACGGTTGGGCGCGACCGGAACCGCCTCGCCGGTCGCATTCTGCAACTGGGTCAGGGCGAGGACCTCCCGCTGGGGGTCAGACTGGCGTTGCTGGGGCATGGCTGGAGGTCGAGGGCAATGATGATGCCGTTATGGAATCGGCGGCGGTGTCGTAAGTTTCCCGGTACTCCAAAGCCCTTAAAGAGAAACGGAGATTCGCATGCCAGACAGGAAGATCATTGCGGTCGTTGGGGCCACCGGTGCGCAGGGCGGAGGGATGGTTCGCGCCATCCAGGCGGACAAGAACGGCTCGTTTTCAGCCCGCGCCATCACCCGGAACCCCAACTCGGAGAAGGCCCAGGCGCTTCGGGCAGCCGGAGTCGAGGTCGTCGCCGGCGATACCGATAAACCCGAGACCCTCGGTC
>JAXDMF010000181.1:0-6624 GCA_034666205.1 Gemmatimonadales bacterium | reverse complement strand
ATACACCGACCGTGGGCAACTAACTTCTGCGGCTAAAGTGTGACGAAAGACACTGCGTTTAAAGGGTGATGGAGTGAATCGATAGGGCCGCCGGGTGCGCCGCAGGCACCCACCGGCCCAGTCTGAGGTACAGTCGATGGTCAGCAGCAGAGCCACCAGCCAGCGGTTCTTGTGCCTAGGATGTGCAGCCGCGCTGGTGTGCATGTGGGGCTCCGAACTCAACTCGCAACAAGTGAAGCTCCGTCCCCAGGCGGCTCTTTCCCTGCCGACTCGAATCTCGCTACAGGATGGGACGCTCCACGTCCGGCAGAAGATCGGCATGACCGTCGGCGCCCGCCTGATCATGACCTTCAACCAACGCTTCGACGTGATCACCGGCGTCGCCTACATGCCGGGGGTCGTCATGTTTCACGGAGCCGGCAGAAAGATCGACGTTGCCACCGGCTCCCACGTGCTCACCGGCACGACCGGAGCGCGATACTGGCTGCTTCCGCCGACAGGGATGCTCTCGTGGGAGGTTCACACCACTCTCGGCGTGGTCTTTGGCGGCCAACCCGCCTACGAGAATTTGTTCGAGAGCTCAACGGTGAGCGGGATCCTGGGTACCGCGGTGCGCTACCAAATCGGCCAGATCGTAAGCCTGCGTCTGCGGGTTCAGGAACGCCTCTACCGGGTCCGCTTTGGCCAACAGGAGCCGGTCAGATCGAGGCCGCCTTTGCAAGTTTCCTTGGGGCTGGGCCTTCCGTTCCTGGAAGCGGCGTTGAAAAGGACTGCTCGACCGTTTGCAGAAGGACCGGAGTCACTGCGGTAAGCACTGAGCCGGAGGAGTCTCTATCGAAGGATTTGTCTATGATAGGCCGTCGATCGGGCACCCCGCTGAATCACTCGGTTCCCGCCGAATTCCCTGAGACTTTGACTGCTCGTATGCTGGCCCGGGTCAACGTCGCCCGCCTTCTGGTCGACCGGCGCGCGACTGCCAGCCGTCCCAAGTCGAAGCGCCAACGGCCAGCGCGTCCTGCCTCCACCAATTCGCTCAGCATAGAGGAGCTTCGAGAGTTCCATTCGCTCAGGCGGGTTTTTCGGGATCTGGGCGTCTCCTACCGCCGCTACCGTGGCCAGACGGGGGGTCATGTGGTGCCGGGCCTGCGCGATGCCGCCTATAACTTTCGGGCGGAGCCCAGCCTCACTTCTCTGGTAGCGGTCGCGGCCTTTTTAGATGAGCTCGATCTCCTAAGTTGAGGTAGAGAGGGCTCCCTACGCCGAATCCTCCATCCGGCGCAGCTCCTGCGCGGCGGCGATTAGATCCTGCATCTGCCCCCGCATAGACCGACTCTCCTCGAGTGCGGTCGCGAGCCTGCCCAGGCTCGCATGTGCCCGGACAATCTCATCCTCAGCGATTGAAGTCAGGTCGGCGGCGCGAGTGATCGCATCCCGGACTGCGTGATATAGGTCTTCCGCGGTGAATGGCTTGAGCATGACCCGGACGGGAGTGTCCCCGGGGCCAATATGCGGCACCGCATCGGGATTCCCCGACATACAGAGCACGGCCACGCTCGGCCGATAGCGGGCCAGCGTTTCCGAAAGCTGCCGCCCGTCAATGCCAGGCATGGAGAGATCGGTCAGCACCAGGTCGAACGGTTCCTTGCGCGCCTGGATGAGTGCCAGCGCGGACTCGCCGTCGCTGGCCTCCTCAACGTGAAAGTGCTTGGCCTCCAGCGAGCGGCGGACAAACCGGCGCATCACCGGCTCGTTGTCCACAACGAGCACGGTGGTGTCGTGCCGAGTCGGCCCGTGCAAGGCCACGCCCGCACCCATACGCTCTCCGGGACCAGCCGACCTAGTTATTGGGGGGTTTTGATTCAGCCTACTATAAAACTATGGTACGCGCTTTCGCCATGGGGCTTTCCCCGATGATGCTCCGGGAACCCGATCCCGCATCTCGAGGGTTACCTTGGGCAGGTAGAGCCATGGTGGAGCTGAGTCTCTCATCGTAAGGAATCGCACAGTGCTGCCACAGCGGAAGCTCGGCACCGAGGGGCTGACGGTATCGGCCTTGGGCCTGGGCTGTATGGGGATGAGTCAGTCCTACGGGTCGCCCGACGAGCGGAACGAACGAGAGTCCATCGCGACCATCCACCGGGCCATCGAGCTCGGCGTGACCTTCTTCGACACCGCCGAGGTCTATGGCCCGTTCACCAACGAGGAGCTGGTAGGCCGGGCGCTCAAGGGCCGGCGCGATGGTGTCGTCATCGCGACCAAGTTCGGCTGGCGGATCGATGGGGACAAGCGGAGCCCGGCACTGGACAGCCGGCCGGCGCACATTCGCGAGGCGGTCGAGGGATCCCTGCGGCGGCTCGGGACCGACCATATCGACCTCCTGTACCAGCACCGGGTAGATCCCGCCGTACCTATCGAAGACGTGGTCGGCACGATGGCTGAGCTGGTGAGCGAGGGGAAAGCGCGATTCCTGGGACTCTCCGAGGCCGGCGAGGCCACCATCCGCCGGGCCCATGCGGTACACCCCATCGCGGCGCTTCAGAGCGAGTATTCGCTCTGGGAGCGGAATCTCGAGCCCCGTATCATCCCTTTGCTCCGCGAGCTCGGCATCGGGTTGGTGCCGTTCAGCCCACTGGGACGCGGCTTCTTGACCGGCACGGCCAAGCGGGCCGAAGACTATCCCGAGGACGACTTCCGGCGGGGCGATCCCCGATATCAGGGAGCGAACTTCGACGCCAACATGCGGGCCGCATCGGCTGTCCACGACCTGGCAGCACAAAAGGGTGCCACGCCGGGGCAGATCGCCCTCGCCTGGCTCCTGCACAAGGGCAATGACGTAGTCCCCATTCCGGGCACCAAGCGTCGGCGCTTCCTGGAAGAGAACGTCGGCGCCGCCGCTATCGGGCTGAGCCAGGAGGAGATGGACCAGCTGGAGGCCGCGCTCTCTCCGGAGAACGTCGCCGGACCGCGCTACAACGATCGGCTGATGGAGACGGTGGACCGCTAGCCATGATCCCGCTCTCCGTTCTCGACCTCGCGCCGATCCCCGAAGGCAGCAGTGCCGCCGAGGCGTTACGCCGGTCGCTCGACCTGGCCCAACATGCCGAGCAGTGGGGTTACCAGCGCTTCTGGTTAGCGGAGCACCACAGCATGCCCGGCATCGCAAGCGCCGCAACGTCGGTGGTGATCGCGCACGTTGCCGGTGGGACCTCGACGATCCGGGTCGGTGCCGGCGGCATCATGCTGCCCAACCATTCGCCCCTGGTGATCGCCGAGCAGTTCGGCACCCTGGCCTCGCTCTTCCCCGGCCGCATCGACCTCGGTGTGGGACGAGCACCCGGCTCGGATCAGATGACGGTTCGCGCGCTCCGGCGGAGTCCTGCGGCGGCCGAGAGTTTCCCGCAAGACGTCGCCGAGCTGATGGCCTACTTCCGACCGGCCGAGCCCGGCCAGGTGGTGCAGGCCGTGCCCGGGGCGGGTCTCGATGTGCCGATCTGGATCCTGGGCTCCAGCCTGTTCGGGGCGCAGCTCGCCGCCGCAATGGGACTGCCCTTTGCATTCGCGTCTCACTTCGCGCCCGCCATGATGATGCAGGCGATAGACCTCTACCGGGCCGGCTTCCAGCCCTCCGCGCAGCTCGACCGCCCATACGTCATGCTCGGCATCAACGTCATCGCAGCCGAGAGCGACCCCGAGGCCGCGTGGCTGTTCACCTCGCTCCAGCAGGCGTTCCTCAGCCTGCGCCTGGGCCGGCCGGGGAAGCTGCCGCCACCGGACGAGGACTTTGCCCGGAACCTGAATCCGATGGAGCAGGCGATGCTGCGGGAGACGCTGGCGTATGCGGTGGTGGGCTCTCCGGAGGCGGTGCGGCAGGGGCTGGATGCGTTCGCGACCCGCACCGGCGCCGACGAGCTGATGGTGACGGCCCAGATCTTCGACCACCAGGCGCGGCTCCGATCGTTCGAGATCACCGCCGAGGCGAGGGATGCGCCGCTAGAATCCTTCAGCCGAGCGACCGTATCGCGCTGAGCGCGCTCTCCACCTCCGCCGGCGTGTTCATGATCCCGCAGGCCACCCGGGAGAGCGGCACCCGATACGGCGTGGTCGAGGCCACGATCCTCTTCGCCAGCAGCCGTTCGACCGTCTCCGCCGCCTTGAGTCCCTTCACGTCGAAACAGACCAGCCCCGCGCTCAGCTCGCTCGATGCGGGCGTGTAGACCACCACGTTGCCCATCTTGCTCAGGCCTTCGCGCATCTGGGCGTTCAGAGCGTGAACGCGCTGGGTGATCCGCGCCGGTCCGATCTTCTCGTGAAACTCGATCGCCGCCGGTACCGCCCAGTGATGCTCGAACGATTGGAAGCCGCCGGGTGAGAACATTGCTGCGCGGATCGGTGGACGGGCTGGGCGCTCCTCGGTCCAGGCGTTGAACTCCTCCAGATCCTGAAAGCTGGGAATGAGCGGCCGCATCGTGGCCCAGACCTCCGGCTTGGCCCATACGAACCCGGTCCCGCGCGGGCCAAAGATCCACTTGTGGAGGCCGGCCGCGAACACGTCCGCGCCTAACGCGGTGATCCGTGGGTCCTCGACCCCCAACCCGTGCACCCCGTCCACCACCAGCAGGATCCGGTTCTCCGGCTCGCGGTTGGCGTTCAGCTCGGCGACGACATCGGCGATCCGGCGCACCGGCATCCTGAGACCACTGGAGGAGTGGACCCAGGTGATCCCGACCACCCGCGTCTTCGGTCCGATCGCCCTTCGCAGCCGTCCCACGATGTCGTCGGCGGAGATCGAGTCATACGAGCTGAAGATCGGGATCTTGCGCCAGCCGGCACCGGTCCGCTCCGTGGCAAGACGGATGGACTCGTGATGGACATAGTGGTCCTGATCGGTGGTCAGGATCTCGTCCCCGGGCTTGAGGGGAAGACCGTGATAGACCACGGACAGCCCGGTGGTGGTATTGCTGGTGAGCGCCAAATCGCCGGGGTCGGTCCCGGTATAGCGGGCAAGGGCGCCGGTCACGTCGGCGGTCATGTTGTGATGCTTTGCCTCGAACATCCCCTGCTCCACCGTCAGGAACGGGTTCCGGTCGAGCCGCTGGCGCAGACGCTCGATGGCTACGCGCACCGGCTTGGGATGGGACGTGAGGTAGAAGAGGCCGAGGTGGATGTACTCGGGCGCGAGGTCGAACTGCTCCCGCACTGATCGCCAGTCGCCCGGATCGAGCGGAAGGGTTGCCGGGACCCGGAGTCTCTCGGCAAGCGTCACGGCCGGTGCGAACGCACCCGCCGCCGCGGCAAAGGCGCCCCCAACCAGCAGGCGGCGCCGGGAGAGAGACATGAATGCCTCCTATGGGCTATGGGCTATGGGCTATGGGTGGCGAAAAATATGCTACACCGTAGCGGGAAAAGCACCATCGTCCCGATCCCTACAAAAACAAACGACCCGCACTCCTCGAGAGAAGTGCGGGCCGTTTGGTATCGTGCTGCTGATTACAGCTTCACGACGTTCTCTGCCGCTGGGCCCTTCTGGCCCTGCACGACGTCGAACTCTACGCGGTCACCCTCGGCTAGGCTCTTGAAGCCCTGGGCCTGGATCGCCGAATGATGGACGAAACAGTCCTTCTGACCGTCTTCGGGCGTGATGAAACCAAAGCCCTTAGCGTCGTTGAACCATTTGACCGTGCCAGTGGTGCGTGCCATTTCCTACTCCTTGTACATGATGTAATCGGAGTGGGGACATGCCGCACGACCGACTACGGTTTGCGTGGATTCTACCGCCACGCACGGTGCGGCTGCCGCGGCGCTGTATGCGCCAGGAACGACAGCCAATGAAAAAGAGGCGGGCACCCAACGCCCAGCCCCTGTGTGACACGTCGGATATCGGGCGCACCAGCGCCTCGGAACCGAAAACAAGGTACCCACATGGACAGGAAATGGCAACCCCAGGCAGGATAACGCCCTGCCAGCCCGGGGAAGGACCTCCCCTACCCCGGGGCCTATACCGGCAAAAAAAGGCGGCCCGCATTCCCCGAAGGGAACGCGGGCCGCCCCCGCACTGGTTACCCGGAGTCGAAGAATTCACTTCCTCGTTCTTCTTCCGTTGGCCACCGCCTAAACTGAAGCGTTTGCGGTTTGGCCTTCGGAGCTCCGGCTTCTATCCCCAGATGGTTTGCGACCACCTGGTTCACCAGCGTGAGCGCTACAAGTCGGTTGAATCGCGGATCAACCTCTTGCTCGGCACGCCGCGGCGCTAGTACGGCGTGGACAAGACGCGCGATTGGTCTCGTCTCTCCAACTCGAAAACGATCAATTTTCGAATTGGCGACGACAGTATAGAGAGAGATTTTCATGAGCGCAAGAGGGGAATTTGTTATCCCCAGTCGTGCACATTTCTCACATTTCCACAGACGTACATACGCACGTTTCTCGCTCGTATGGTCGTTCGATTTACAGGGCATTAGTCGGAGTAAGTGTGGATGAGGCACCGCAGCCGCGGTTCCCTTTCCGCCACGATCATTCGGTTCTAGGGTCAACCGCACACCACTCGAGTCCCCTGCCGGGGACCGGACCCTGCTGGTGTGCACTTGTTCATCCGTGGCCGCTATTTCTTTCTGCGTTCATCTGGGT
>JAXDMF010000180.1:0-5581 GCA_034666205.1 Gemmatimonadales bacterium | reverse complement strand
GCAGTAAGTCCTGCGCATTCGTCCAAACCCAGTGCCAAATTCATCGCCTGAATCGCCTGGCCTCCCGCGCCCTTCACCAGATTGTCGATCGCGACGCTGACCTGCAGCTCGCGACCGTCCGCGCTGTCGGTTGCATGGATAAGGGCATAGTTGGTACCGACTACGTGGGTGAGCTCGGGCGGCGTATCGAGTACCCGCACGAAGGGCCGGCCGGCATAGGCCTCGCGGAACCACCGGGCCGCAACGGTGCCCGGCGTTCCCTCGGTGATGGCGGACTCGACCGGCAGAAACGCGTGCAGCGTGAGATAGATCCCCCGAACGAACGGGCCGGCGTGGGCGAGGAGGCGGACGGCGGCGTCGGGACGGCCGACCCATTCACGCCAGCCCTGTAGAATCTCGGCCTCGTGCCGGTGAGAGAGCACCGAGTAGGCAAAAAGATTGTGTGCCCTGGCGGGATGGTGGGTCGTCGCCCTGGGCTGGGAGCCGGCGCCGCTCGAGCCGGTCACGCCAAAGAGGGAGGGCGTGACACCGAGACCGGCCCGCGCCAGCGGATACAGCGCGAGCTGCGCCGCCGTGGCAAAGCAGCCCGGCGCCGCGATGGCGGACGCACCTCGCAGAGCCGATCCGACGACATCGGCCAGCCCGTAGCGAAACCGGCCTACCAACGCCGGCGCCGAATGAGCCCCATAGTGTCGCTCGTAGCTGCGCAGGTCCTGCACCCGGAAATCGGCGGCGAGATCGACCACCAGTCCGGGCCCGGCCTCGAACACCTCTCCCGCCACTCGGGAAGACTCACCGTGCTCCAGGGCGAGGAACACCACATCCCGGCCCCGCGCCGCCTCGCGCGGTGCGGTTCCGGCAAACCGCGCCGTGGTGATGGGAGCGAGTGCCGGATGCACCTCGCCGATCGGTTTGCCCGCCTGGCTCCGGCTGGTGGCGACACACTCCGTCACCTGGGGGTGCTGGAGCAGGAGACGCAGCAGCTCGCCGGCCGCGTAGCCGGCGCCGCCTACGACCGCAACTTTCATCGGACGGAGACGGGAGAGAGCCCGGAAAAGGCAGGAATCTCCGCCTGGTCCGCCCAGTTCCCCAGTGCAGCGCGAACCACGTCCAGCAATCCCGCGGCGTCCCGCCGCGCGTTGTGCGCCGGCAGCCCGAGACCAGTCTGGATATACACCAGCCCGACCTCGTTGTCGGTCGCAGGCCCGGTGATCACCGTAATCGGCAGGCTGAACTCGTTTTTCATCAGCTCTGCCGCACCCCAGCATGCCACGGGGTCCGGGGCCGCCATGATGTAGGCCGCTCCCACCCGCATCAGCTCGGGATCGTGGAGAATGTCCTGGACGCCGTACTCGCCGAGGATGCCGTCGCCCAGCTCGGCAACGATCACGTCTGGTTTGGCTGCGGCCAGGCGATTGAAGATGCCTTTGGCCGTGGCGACGGTGATGCCGGCATGGGTGCTCGCGATCCCGACGTCGTTGAAGGTGAGCGCGGCCACGGCCCCGGCGTCGAGCATCGAGAGCGCATCACGCATGAGCGACACGCCGGTGAGCTTGGCCGCGGCGACCCTGAGCCCACTGCGGGCGAGCCCCCGCACCAGCTCCGTGGCGGCCACCGTCTTGCCGGCATTCATGCAGGTGCCCGCGACGTAGACCACCGGCACCGTGCTCTCGAGCGTCTCTGCGGGAGGGACCGAATGGTCCCGGATGTGCGCCGGCCGCCCGACCCGGTCGCCCAGCTCCGGGAAGGCCAGGATGGCACCGAGCACCTCGGCCTTGAACGGCGGCCCGATATCGGGATTGGCCGAGGTGCAATGGCCCAGGATACCGCCGAGGTTCAGGACCTCGATGGTGTCGCCGACGGCGATGTGACTGGGCACCACGCCGGCATAGCCCCGGAGTGCGCGCCGGGTGCCGAGAGTCCCGGCGAGCACGTCTCCGCCGCGGAGGGAGAGCATCCGGCCGGTGACGTCCTCGATCGTGTTGTAGCTCGCCTTGTCCTCCAGGACGCGGACGGCGAGCACGTACCCCTCGGCGGCGAGGATCTCATCGCCAACGATCACCTCGGGTGTGAGTCCCGCGTTCCGGGTGGACGAGGCGATGCGGTCGAGCCGAACGCGTGTGGTGACGACCATTTGGTCTCCTCTATACTTTCTTTTTGTTTTTCTTCGTGTCCCCTCGCTTCGCTCGGGGCGGGCTTTTCGTGCCTTCGTGTTGAGGCTCCACCGGAGCTCCGTTTGCCGCACGAGCCGCGAGCAGTGAGGGTACAGCTGCGACTCGGGCAAAGGCGCGTGCCTCCTCCCCGGTCCAGAGCCGATTCTCCTCGCCATAGGTGGCGACGGAGCTGTCCATCATGGAGTGCGGGCTGCGGGTACCGACCACGTGGAACCGACCGGCGGCCAGGCGTACCCGAGTCTCCCCGGTGACCCGCGCCTGGGAGCTGGTGATGAGTGCCTCGATGTCCCGGAGTGATGGATCGAAGTACTGCCCCTCGTGCAGCCGGTCGCCGTAGAAGCGGGCCAGCTGGTCCTTCCAGAACGCCTGCCACTTGGTGAGCACCAGCTTCTCCAACTCGCGGTGCGCTCCGATGAGCAGCAACGCGGCCCCGGCCTCGAAGCCGATCCGGCCCTTGATGCCGAGCGCTGTCTCGCCGACATGGATGTTGCGGCCGATGGCGTAGGAGTCCGCCATCTCGCCCAGGCGCTGAATCAACGCCGGGCCGTCCAGTGCCTCTCCGTCCACCGCGACCGCCAGCCCGCGCTCCCATTGGAGGACGATCTCGCGCGGAGCCGGAGCATCGATTGCAGAGTCGAGCAGCTCGTCGGGTGGGCCGGCCCAGGTGTCGTGAGTCCAGCCGCCGCCCCAGGTGGTGCCCCAGAGCCCGCGGTTAATGGAATAGGCGCTGGCCTTGGCCGGGACGGGAAGATTTCGAGCCTTGAGGAAGGCGATGGCCTGGTCGCGCTTGATGCCCTCGTCCCGAATTGGCGTGACGATCTCGATGTCGGACGCAAGCACCCGGAGGGCGACGTCGAACCGAACCTGATCGTTGCCGGCCCCGGTCGATCCATGGGCCACCGCCCGGGCGCCGATCCGGCGGGCGGTCTCCACCACCGAGAGCGCCTGTTGGGTCCGCTCGGCGGCGACGCTGAGCGGATACACCTCACCCCGGAGCACGTTACCCTGGATCAGGAAGCGGACGAATCGGTCGTAGACTTCCGCTCGCGCGTCGACCTCGTGATGGCGGAAGGCGCCGACCCGCTCGGCCTGGGCCCGGATGGCGGAAAGGTCAGCGGAGGAGGAGCCGCCGGTGTCGACGTGGACGGTATGCACCTCCCAGCCGGCGTCGGCCAGGCGGGGAACGCAGTAGGAGGTATCCAACCCGCCGGAGAAGGCGAGGGCGATGGGGCCGCGCGGAGAATGCATATTGCATAAGTATGCAACATTTACAGCGCTGCACAAGGGAGACCCCAACACCCAGCGCAGCGGGCGAGCGGCGAACCCGTCCGGCCGCTGCAGTGCGCTGCGCCCAAAACGGATCCAGCACAGAGGCGGCCGCGCACTGACGCGTCCTCCAGGGTCCACCGCTCACCCGCTGCTCCACCCCCTGGTGTCTGCAGAGTAGGGTGGGGTCGCTGCGGGTAGGAGGTCCCACCGGAGCACTGCGTTCTGGGGGGCGGCCAGCGGAACTGGGCTGAGCCCCGAAGGCTGAGTGTAAGGGGTGCGGTTGGGAGAGGTCGTACACTCGAAGCCGGAGGGGCTCGGTCCAGGGCCGCTGGCCGCCCACCCCCGTGGCCGGCTACCTCCCCAGTTCGATCTTCCCCAGCCGTCCGGTCCCGCTGAGCGCGAGCCAGATCCGATGGTGGGTGCTGTCGGTCTGCATGTGGCGGACAATGGCGGTGGCGGTGGGAATCTTGACGGTTTCCATCTTCTCCGTGCTGGGGTCGAACGCGACCATGAGGTTGGTCCGGGACTCGTCGTACCAGATCCGCCCATCGGTGCCGATGGCAATACCGTACGGCCCTGCATTCTCTGACGGAGACTTCCACTCCCGCACCTTTCCCGTCTTCGGGTCGAGCGCTCCCAGGTAGCCGCGGCCGTAGTCGGTGTACCAGACGGTGCCGTCCCCGCCCACCTGGAGCCGCCGCGGACGGGCGTCCTTCGCCGGCAGCACGAACTCCTTCATGACGCCGTCGGCAGGATTCACCCGGCCCAGCTTATTGGTGCCGAGCATGGCGATCCAGATGGATCCATCCGGTGCGGAGACGATGCCGTACGGGACCGAGCCGGAGGTGGGAACCTGGTACACCTTCGCCATGCCCGTCTGGGGGTCCAGCCGGCCGTAGCTGTTGTTGTTGGCATCGGTGAACCAGACCTTGCCCTGGTGCACGATGGGCGTGTGCGGGTTCCGGGCTTCGTCCGGGAGAGCGAACTCCACGATCTTACCGGTCTTGGGATCCACCCGGCCCAGGAGCCCGGCGCCCTGCGCGGTGTACCAGACCGAGCCGTCGGGGGCGACGGTGATGCCGTGCGGTCCGGACCCCGCCGTCGGGGTGGCATAGTCCACGATTTTGCCGGTCTCGGGGTCGAGATGGCCGATGTAGCTGTTCCGCTGGTCGGTGTACCACACCGTGCCGTCCGGGGCGACGGCCGGGTCGTGGGGGAAGTTGCCCGGGCGGGGGATGACGTACTCGACCACCGCGAGCGGCATGGTACGAGGCGGCGCTGGGATCAGCACCGCGATGAGGCCGGCCGGCAACAGCACATTCACTCGCATCGATGACATGACGACCCCCGCAGCCGCAAGGTTTCCCGGCTTTTTATCGGACCCCAAGTCTTGCGCCTCCCGGCACGCTGTAGTAGTCTAGCTATGACAACTGCTCCCGTGGTGATTTGCGGCATATTGCAGCCACGTTAAACAATTGCTAAAAGGCCTCGCGTCCCGGGTGTCTTTTTGGCACCGGGCGCTTTTCATTTTCCCGGGCCGAGGATTCCGAGGCGTAGCAGGCGGGAAGGATTTCTGACATGCCGGGCGCCCCCCGCGGAACCGCGCTGCTCGACCCGACCGTTTCTCCTGCCGGGCCCAGCCAAACTCTCCGCGTACTTCCACTGCACTGTGTGGTGTGCGGGGCGGAGTACGCTCCCGCTCCAATCGCGATCTGCGAGCGGTGCCTGGGCCCGCTGGAGCCGGTTTACTCCCCCACCCGGCAGTTGCCCGACGCCGCAACCATCTCCCGCCGGGATCACTCGCTCTGGCGCTACCGCGAGTTTCTCCCGCTCGACGGGCCTCCCCGATACTCGCTCGACACCGGGATGACTCCGCTGGTCGAGTCCCCTGCCCTGGCGCGGCGGCTGGGCGTCGCTCGCGCCTGGCTCAAGAACGACAGCGTATCCCATCCGACCCTCTCGTTCAAGGACCGAGTGGTCGCCAGTGCCATCAACGCGGCTCACGCTCTCGGACTCGACACCATCGCCTGCGCCTCCACCGGAAATCTGGCCAACGCGACCGCGGCGCATGCCGCCCGAGCGGGGCTCCCGGCGTGGATCTTCATCCCTCACGATCTCGAGCCCGCCAAGGTCATCGC
>JAXDMF010000179.1:0-6877 GCA_034666205.1 Gemmatimonadales bacterium | reverse complement strand
AGGATCAGGAGTGCGTCGCGCACCGCGGCACGGGCCGAGTCGAGCGGAGGCTCGGGGCGCATGACCGTCTGGGCGCTGGCCGGGCCGACGGAGACCAGACTTCCCAGCAGTAGCCAGGTGCACCGGGTCATGACTCCATCCCCACTTCGATGTAGCGGTAGGTCGGCTCGCCTTCGGGCGACGAGAACAGACAGCCGGCAGACCCGGCTGCAAACCAGCCTGCCACCAAAGGACGCGGAAGGTCGAGCTCTTGAATGATGGGTCCGAGCCATCGGCGCAGATGCCGCACTTCCGGCGCGCGGCGCCCGAGGAGCGCCAGGAGTGCGCCGGCGCCCGCGGTCGCGCGGAGGAAATGCGCCAGCCCATGAGCCCGTTGGGTAAACTCGACTGCCTTGACCCCGGGCTCGTCGAACAGGATCGCACCCTCGAAGACATCCATCGGCGGTGCGTCGAGCCGGGGGCCGAGGTACACGTAGCGCCGGCCGTCCTGGGCCTTGCGTTCGACTACCGCGGCCGCGGTTTCGCTCGTGAGCCGGGCGGCGTGCAGCAGGTCATCATCATGGAGGATGCCAACCGCGCCCGTCCACTCCAGCGCGGCAAGGGCGGTTTCCACCGGGCAGCCGAGGGCATCGTCGAAGGCCACCAGTCGGGGAGCTTCACCGGCCCGGAGCAGAAAGTGTGAGAGCCCTTCCGCACGATCGGTGAAGGTGCGGACGACGAGCGTCTGGGGAGTGGTCATAGATCGGGAATATAGCGGGGCCGGCGGACGGCCGGACAGGCGGACGGCCGGACGGACGTTTTTCTATCGATGCAGAAACCTGCCGGCCTAGGGGACCAACTCTGACTTGGGCTCCACCTTCACGATCCAGAGCCCGGAGTTAATGTCGGGCACATAGATCAGGCCGTTGCGGTAGATCGCGCCCCAGGCATTGGGGGCATTGGCGACCACCCCGGTACTGTCGCCGGTCACCACGTGCGCGACTTCACGGCCCTGCCGGAGAAGGTCGCCGCGGAGCTCGCCCGAGATGTCGAGCACCCGGAGCCCCCCCTGGTAATCGCCCAGATACAGCGTGTCGCCCGCCACCCAGACGTTATGGCTCCCTCCGTCTTTGGGCTCGTAATACGCCACCTCCTTGGGCCGCTCGAGGTCGGACACGTCGACCACATGAAGCCGGCCAAACGCGCGGCCCAGACCCACCACCCCGCCACCTTCGGTGGCACGTGGCGTGGCTGAAAAGACCTCATCGCCCACGAACACGTACTTGCCCGCACGCCAGGCGGTGTGGGTGCCGCGAATGAACCCCGGCCCTCCGACGGCCTCGACATCCCGATAGAGTGAGTTCAGGTCGTACTTGTACTGCGACACCAGCCGGGGGTTCTCCGGGCTGCCGCCTTTGATCCCCTTGCCCACGTCCAGGATGACCAGACCCTCGTTCCAATAGCTCAGGTAGGCGAGGCCGTCCTTCACATCGATGTCGTGAAGGAAGTTGCCGGCCTCGTCCGGCCGGGTCTGCCAGCGTGCCACCTGACGGGGCTTGTAGGGATCGCGAATGTCGATCACCCGGAGCGATCCGGTCGCGTCATCGGTGAGATACACGTATCCCCGATAGATGAACGTGCTGTGCACGCCGCCGGTCACGGTCTCGGTGAACTCCGCGATCGGCTTGGGATGAGCGGGATCCTCGAAGGAGAGGATGACGATGCCGTTCTTGCGGGTCGAGGCGCCTTCCCGGGTGAGGACGCCGTATTTGCCGTCCTCCGTCGTCATGACATCGTTGATCGTGCGCGCGTCCACCACGACAGAATCGGTAATTGCCGGCGCGGCTGGATTGCTCACGTCGATGGCGTACACCCGGTCACCGATCGTGCTGAGATAACCGTGGCGCCCGTCGGGGTGGAGCCAGAACTCCGCGGCCCGGAAGTGGAGCGGTACCCGTCCTACCAAGGTTGCCGGCCGGCGTACATCGCGGGGTCGAACGTCGATGGTGGCCTCGACCACCTGGCCCGCAAAACTGGCCGTGACGCGATAGTTGCCGGGGATATCGGCGACGAAGAGTCCATCGGCGTCGACCTGACCGTTGCCCGGATTGAGGCTCCACTCGGGAGCGGCGTCAGCGACCGCGCGTCCGCTGCGGTTGAGAGCCTGAAAGGCAAGACGGACCACCTCGCCGGTGCGGATCGAGGCTGACGCAGGGTCGAGCCTCAGCTTGGTGACGGGGTTCGGGGCGACCGTAATTCCAAACGTGCGGGCGGCCTTGCCGGCACGCGCCGTGATCCTGGCCCGGCCGGGGCGGCCCGCACTCAACCTTCCGTCGGCGCTTACCGCGACAACGGCCGGCGCGTCAGAGCTCCACACGACCTGATCGTATCGGCGGTCATTGTTGGCTGCGTAAGGGATTGCGGCCAGCGACAGCGATTGCCCCGCGTAGAGCCGAGTGATCGCATGATCCAGCTCCAGACGCGTGGCCGGTTGGGGGAGCACAGTGACCCGGGCAAAGCCTGGGACCGGGCGCCCACCAGATCGCGGGCTCACCAGGGCGCTGACGGTGAGCGTCCCGGTCGAACCGCCGGTGACGAGGCCGGTGGAGTCGACCTTTCCTTCGAAGTGACCCCCGGACTGGAACCACCGCACGACCACGTCCCGTACGGGATGCCCGGTCGAGTCTTCCGCCGCCGCCGTGAGTCGAACCGTGTCGCCCACTTGGACGGCGACTTCGGCGGGTTCCACCCTCACGGTTGCGAGGCTGGGGGAGACCGGCGCGGGCACGGCGGGTTGCTGCTGGAGAGCAGCCAGCGTCCACAGGACGTGGTACATCTGATCCTCGGTGAACAGGTTCTCGTGGGGAGATTTGGTCGCGGGAATGTACACGATGCGGTGGGAGCGGGGAACGGCTAATTTAGACCTTCCCGTCCTGGAGAACTCATGCGGGTGGAATGGACGTCGTACAGCTCGCCCATCGGCGCGTTGACGGTCGTGGAATGCGAAGCCGGCCCGCTCGTGATCGAGTTTCCCAATCGCGCCGTCACCATCAAGTGGGCGGTGCGTCTGCGAGCCGCTGTACCCGAGCTGCACATATCTCAAGGCACCTGCCGGACCACCACGGCCTGGCTCGATGAATACTTTACAGGATCACCCCGGCCCTGGCCCTACCCCGACTACCTGAAGCGCTGGTTTGATCTTTCGCCGGCTCAGACGGCAGTGTTCAAGACCCTACGCAAGATCCCCCTGGGAGAAACCCGCTCCTACGACGACATCGCTCGTGCCACCAAGCTTCACCCAAGACAGATCGGGTGGCTGGTGTCGGCCAACCACCTCGCCATCCTGATCCCATGCCACCGGGTGGTCGGGAAGGATGGTGGCCTGGTCGGATACGGCGGCGGGATCGCCAAGAAGCGCTGGTTGCTCGACCATGAGCTGCGGGCGGCGGGGGTGGTCCTTCGCTGAGACTAGGGTCTAAAGTCGCGGGTCCAGGGTCTACGAAGACCCTCGACCCTAGACCCCTCCTTATTGACAAAACCGTTTCCAAGCATGACCTTATGAAATGCAAGACGCGGTGCCTCCCTTTTATTTTTGAAGAGGTCTGGCCGATCGGACAATTTGTCCGGGCGGCTTTTTTTAGGGGTTTTTTAACCCGGCCAATCCGGCTGGGGGTTCCCCCGGAGCCTTAGGGCTCCCTTTCAAGAGGTTGCAGCAATGGCGAAGGGCACGGTCAAGTGGTTCAATGACGCAAAGGGGTTCGGCTTCATCGCACAGGATGGTGGTAAGGATGTGTTCGTGCATCACACGGCTATCATCGCGGACGGCTTCCGCTCGCTGTCCGAAGGAGACAACGTCGAGTTCGAGGTGGTTGAAGGCCCGAAAGGCCTCCAGGCCTCGAACGTCCGTAAGGTCTGAACACCCCAGCGCCCTTCCCGTTAGATCCTCGAATCAGCCCAGACCCCCGCTGCCAGCTGGCGGGGGCCTAGGTGTCTCCAGTTCCAACCAAACCAGCCGATAATCCAGACCGTAATCCGGGCCGTCCCATCTGATCGAGGTCGTGCTGTCGCATGCTCATACCAGGCCGTGTCCTCGCGCTCGCCAGCCTCTCGTTGCTGCTCGTCGCGGGCCCCGCGACGGTCGCCCTGGCACAACCCGACACCACAGCGCTTCAGTTCCTGGGATTTCGGGCCGGCGCCAGGCTGGACCAGCTGAGCGTACAGCTGCAGCGCATGGGCGGCGGTCCGTTGCGATGCCGGCGGTCCAGGGTAGATCACCGGGTGATGGAGTGCCGGGGTGCGCTGCACGAGCAAGAGCTTGGCGGCGTGGTGGAGCTGTGGGTCTCAGCCATCGACAGCGCCGCCGGCGTCATCACGCTGTCGGGCATGGTGGCGCCGGACCAGCTCGACCGCTGGCGGCAGGCCCTACAGGAGCGATACGGGCTCGTGGGATCAAAGGTGCAGGGTACCCAGCGAATGCTGCAGTGGGTGCGCCGGGGCCGGATGTTGCGTTTGACATGGAGACTGGAAGGCTCGGGAAGAGTCGCGTCGGTGAGCCTGGTGGACGGACGGGTGCTCGATGACTGGGGGCGGGCACGCTCCTCTCCGGCGGCGCGACCTTCAACCAGGGAAGCCGCCGACCTCAGCTCGTGAGCCGGACCAGGTAGCTCCCCTCCGTCTCTTCCAGTGTGTAGTCCCGGACGACAGCACCCGATGCCTTCAAGGTCCGAAGCAGGCCCCGCACCCGGGTTCGAACCGGGGCGCCCCCGCCTCCTCGTCCACGGCCAGTGATGAGCCGAACGACTGCTCCCGGCCGGGCTTTGGCCTGGGCCCGGAGAAAACGCTCGGCGTTCGCACCGGCTTCCAGGACTGTCTGGCCGTGCAGGTCGAAGGTCGCGTCGGCAGAGCGGTCGGTCCAATCGCGCATGGCTGAAGTTTGTGGGGGACCGGCCGTCCCCGTCCAGATTGGGAGTACATACGTGCACTTTTCGCAGGCTGTTGGACTTCATTCGAAGCGTGTCGGCTGCCAGAGCCCGCGCTGGGCGCGCCTCGCGTGTCCTCTCCTCACGTGGCTGATTCTCGTCCTCTCGGCCTGCAACTTTTCCGGAGCTCCCATTCGGATCGGGCTGGCCGGCTCGTTGAGTGATCCGGTAGGCCTGCCCATGAAACGCGCGGCCGAGCTGGCCGTCGAGCAGATCAATGCGGAAGGTGGGATCAAGGGCCGTCCTCTCGAGCTGGTCGAGCGGGACGATTACGCCGATCCCGACTCCGCGGTCTTTGTCGCCACTGACCTCTACGAGTCCGGCGTGTCAGCCGTGATCGGCCATCTATTCTCCAGCACCACGCTGGCCGCGGCTCCGGTCTACAACGGCGGCTCTGAACCGGTTGTGGCCATCTCACCATCGTCGTCATCCCCCGACGTGACCACCGCCGGAGACTACACCTTTCGCATCTGCCCGAGCGACCTGGCCCACGGCCTCGCTCTGGCTCGTTGGGTGCGCGACACCCTACGGCTCGAGCGGGGAGCGCTGCTCTACCTGAATGATCAGTACGGCCGCGGTGTCCGGCAGATGTTCGTGCGGGAGTTCACCCGCCGCGGTGGGATCCTGGTGGCCGTCGACCCCTACCTCGGTGATATCCCGGATGTGGGAGCCTACCTGGACCGGCTGGCGAAGATCGGCGGGGTGGAGTTCCTCGTGGTCGCGGGGAATCGGGGCGAAGGCGAGGAAATTCTTCGCCAGGCCCGGCAACGAGGACTCCGGATGCCTGTGCTGGGCGGCGACGGACTGGAAGGGATCGAAGAGGCGGGCGCAATCGCCGACGGGGTCTATCTCTCATCTGCCTATCTCCCCACCATCGCATCGCCGGCCAATCGGGCCTTCCTTCAGGCCTATCACAAGAAGTTCCCTACCGCCGGCTTGCCCAACCAGCCGGCCGCGGCGACCTACGATGCGGTATATCTGCTGCGGAACGTCATCGCCAGAGCAGGACCCGAACGAGAGGCCGTGCGTCGCGAGCTGGCGCAGGTCGGGACCGGGGGGCCGGCGTTCCAGGGCGTCACCGGAACGGTCGCCTTCGATGCTCGGGGCGACGTTCCTAATCAGGCCGTGTACATCGGCGTGGTACGCGACGGGGCCGTGCACCTGGCCGGGAACCAGTGATGCTGAAAAGCCTCCGGAGCCGCGTGCTCAGCGGGATGGTCGTCCTGATCGCCCTGGTGTTCGCCATTGCCCTGATCGGTGTGCGGACGATCCGATCGCTCGACCGGTCGGTTGACCAGGAGCTGTCGCTGTTGCTGGAGAGCACGGATCTCAGCAATGGGCTGATCGCATCGTTGAGCTCGGAGGTCCGTTCGGCCGAACAGTACCTCGTGCGCCCCTCGGAGACCGTTCGGCGCAGGTTCATCGATGATGGGGACTCGGCCTACGTCTACCAGCGGCGCTACCGGACCCTCAAAGCGCTGACCACGTCGGATCGCTACATCGTCAATAAGATTGCCTCCAATCAGGCAGGGCTGGAGGTGACGTACGCGACAGCCCACGCCCTGACCGATCTGGGAAGGCTCGAGGACGCACGCCGCCTGGCCGACCATGCCAGGGCACCGGCGGACACGCTCCTCGGAGACGTGCGCGCCCTGGCCCTGGCGCAAACCAACCGCTCGCTTGCCAGAGGCAACGAGCTCCGGCAGGAGGCGGGACGTCGCCGGTCGCTTCTGTGGCTGCTCTTCCTCGCCTCGCTCGGCATCGGCATCGGCACATCAGTCTGGACGGTGCGCTCGGTTGATGGGCCGCTTCGGCGGCTCGTCGCCGCGGCTGACCGGTTCGGGGCCGGCGATCTCCGGCGGGTTCAGCTGACCAAGATGCCCACCGAGCTCGACCAGCTGGCCCGTGCCATGGACGGC
>JAXDMF010000178.1:0-12767 GCA_034666205.1 Gemmatimonadales bacterium | reverse complement strand
CGTATCGCGCTGGTGCATGAGACCGCCGCGGCATTCGCCCATGAAATCGGAACCCCACTCAACACCATGAGCGGGCACCTCCAGTTGCTGCGGGATGACCTGGCGGGACAACCGGACGAGGCTCCCGTCGATCGGGTTCGCCTGCTGCTGGCGCAGGTTGACCGGGTAGCCGGGATCGTGCGGGCCGCACTTCAGCGGGGCACCTGGCCCCGCCCCTACGTGCAACGCATCGAGCTGGGCGAGATCGCCTCGCGCATGCTTCGATTTCTCGAGCCGTCCTTCGGCGATGCGGGTGTCAATGCGCGGCTGCTCCCCTCACCCCTGGTGTTCGCCAGCTGCGACCCGGCACTGGTCGAGCAGATTCTGCTCAACCTGCTGAAGAACGCGATCGAGGCTCTCTCACCCGGGAACAGCGTGGGCGTGGTGAGCGGGCGGGAAGACGCGATGGCGTTCATCGACATCTTCGACGACGGGCCCGGTCTCGGCCCGGAAGCCGAAGCCAACCTGTTCCGCGCGTTCTCCAGCACCAAGGTCCATGGGACCGGACTCGGCCTGGCCGTCAGCCTTCACCTCGCGCGCATGCTCGGTGGCAACCTGGTGCGGGTGCCCACCCCGCGCGGGGTTCGCTGGCGGCTCACGCTCCCGGAAGCGGGGCGGATGTGACCGGCTCCAGCGGCACGGCCGAGAGGCCCGCCCGCCTCCTCCTCGTGGATGACGACGAGGCGGCCTGCCGTCTTCTCTCGGAGGTGCTCGAGCGGGAGGCCTACCGGGTCGTCTCCGCGCTTTCCGCCGACGAGGCAATCGCGAAGCTGGACCAGGAGGGCCCGTTCGATGCGGTGCTCACCGACTTGCGGATGCCCCGGAAGAGCGGCCTCGATCTGCTTCGCACCCTACGTGGCCGGGACCCTGAGGCTCTGGTGCTGGTTCTTACGGCATTCGGCGATGCCGCCGCCGCGGGCGAGGCTATCCGCGCCGGCGCCTACGACTTCATCAGCAAGCCCTACGATATCCAGACGCTCCGGGAGACCCTGGACCGCGCACTGGGCCGGCGGCGTCTGGCCCGGCGGCGCCAGGCCGCGAGTCCTCTCGACTCTGCGGCCGAGGAGCCGGAAGGACTGGCACTGGTGGGTCACAGCCCGGCGATCATCGAGGTGATGAAGACGCTCGCCCGGGTTGCCCCCTCTCAGGCTACGGTTCTGGTGCTGGGCGAGACCGGCACCGGCAAGGAGCTCGTCGCTCGCACGATCCATCGTTGGTCGGAGCGGGCCAGCCACCGGTTCGTGGCGGTGAACTGCTCCGCGCTCGCCGAGGGCTTACTCGAGAGCGAGCTCTTCGGCCACGTGAAGGGGGCCTACACCGGCGCGGCCAGCTCGAGACCTGGTCTCTTCCGCGAGGCGGACAAGGGTACTCTGTTCCTCGACGAGATCGGCGATATATCTCCCGGCCTGCAAGCCCGGCTCCTGCGCGCACTCCAGGAGCACGAGATCGTCCCGCTCGGCTCCGAGACACCGGTCAAGGTGGATGTGCGGGTGGTCGCGGCCACGCACCGGGATCTCCCGGAGCTCGTTCGGCAGGGCCGGCTTCGGGAGGATTTGTACTACCGGCTCGATGTGGTGACGCTGAGCCTCCCTCCGCTCCGCGAGCGGCGTCAGGACATCCCGCTCCTCGTCGATCACTTCCTGCGTACCCTCACCTCGCGTCACGGGCGCGGCCCCGTGGCCGTCGATCCCGAAGCTCTTCGCCGGCTGCTGGGCTATGACTGGCCGGGCAACATCCGGGAGCTGCAGAATGTGCTCGAGCGCGCGTTGCTCCTGGCGGAGCAGGGCGTCATCGGCCCCGAGCATCTGGCCACTACCGTCCGTGCATCCGCGGCGGCGCTGCCCGAGGTGCCCGAGGCCCCTGCCCTGCGCGGCCTCGAAGAAGTCGAGCGCGAACATGTGATTCGAGTCCTCGCCGCAACCGGAGGAAACCGGGAGGAAAGCTCCCGAATTCTGGGTATTTCCCGACGGACGTTGACCCGCATGATTCAGCGTTGGGGACTGCCTCCTCGCCACGGGTGAAGGACATTCTGTCCTCCCGCGACAGAGTGGCACGCCAGAAGCTTACTTATCTCCCCGACAGCCTCACTACGAGCGATCCCCGCTGATATGCCGCTGGCATAGTGATTGCCTTTCTCCCGGGCACAATATGCGGCGCCCACGTCTGCGGCGCCGCGGTACCCTCGAAGGAGGAAGGTATGACCCGCAAGCTCGCGCTCGTCGCCGGCGTTCTGTTCGCCGCTGTGTCCGCCGGCACTCTCACGGCCCAGACCTCAGCCACCCCAAAAACCAACGCAAGCTCGATGCAGCATGCGCCTGCCGCACCCGGGCAGGATTCCACCAAGGTGCGCTCCTCGGCCGGTATGAAGGCGCGGCACGCCGCGTGGACCAAGGAACAGATCGAGGAGGCGCAGGAGGGCCTCGCCAAGGCCGGTTTCTACAAGGGCAAGCCGACCGGCACCTACAACAAGGCAACCAAGAAGGCAGTCAAAGAGTACCAGAAGGCCAACAAGCTTCCGGTCACTGGACACCTGAGCAATGATCTGCTGACGAGACTACACTCGAGCTGACGCACCGGCTCTTCCCACCACTGTGGGCAGTCCGGCGGCCCCGTTCTGCCCACAACACGCCCCTTCGAACTGGAGGGGCGCCTTCCTATCTATCGGAGGATGGTGTGCTGCGCACTCTGGAGCACCATGTAGGCCGGAATCTCGAGCTGTACCTGATGGCGTTCAGCGTGGCGATCGCACTGGGGATCCCACTGGCCATCGAGGTCGGGACCAATGAGCAGGAGCTCGCGATCACGGCCCTGGCAGCCTGCGTGTTTCAGGGAGTGGTGTTCTGGTTGCTGAGGCGCAGATATCGCCGGGTGCGAGGAGAGATGATCACGGAGCTGCGCGCGATGTTGAAGGACCGAATCAACAACCAACTCACGATCGTGTTGATGTCGGTCACCCAGCACCGGGAGCCGACCTCGAGCACCGAACGCGAGCTGCTGCAAGCAGCGATCGCCGCGACGACGGCAGTCTCCCAGGTGCTCGAGGAAATGTCGATGGAATCGCTACGCAGCTGGAAGGCAAAATATCGGCTGGATGATCCGAGCGTTACAGCAGCAACATTCCCGCGAGGCCCAGCAACAGCAGGAACCCGCATACATCGGTGAAGGTGGTCACAAAGATCGAGGAGGCGACGGCCGGGTCGACGCCGAACCGCTCGAGCACGAGGGGGATGAACGCCCCCGCAAAGCCCGCCACCATCAGATTCCCCGCCATGGCGAGGAAGACCACGATCCCCAACCGGGCGCCCTGCCCGATGAGTGTGGCCACCGTGCCGACGGTCACCCCCATCACCAGCCCGTTGATGATGCCCACCAGGATCTCCTTGCCAATCACTCGGGAGAAGACGTCCACCGGGATCAGGCCCAGGGCGAGTCGCCGGACCGTCACCGCCAGCGCCTGGGTTCCCGCATTGCCGCCCATCCCGGCGATCACCGGCATCCATACCGCCAGTGCGAGCGTGTGCTGGATGACATGTTGAAAGAGGTAGACCACGCCACCGGCAAGAAAGGCGGTGGCCAGATTGACCGAGAGCCAGGGAAGCCGGCTGCGCACCGCCGGTCTCCAACCAGCCGCGAGCTCCTCGTCGGCCGAGACGCCACCAAACTTGAGCAGGTCTTCCGTCGTCTCGGCTTCCACCACGTCGATGACGTCGTCGAAGGTGACCCGGCCGAGTAACCGGCCGTCCTCATCCACCACCGCGACGCTGGGGAGATTGTACCGCGCCATCAGGCGCGCCACCTCTTCCTGGTCGAGGTCCGGGGTGACGAAGATGTCCGCTGGAGTCAGGAACGAGCGGACCGGTCGTTCGGGGCGGCTGATTACCAGGTCCTTGAACGGCAGGAAGCCAACCAGGCGGTGGTCGCTGTCCACCACGAACACCTCGTAGAAATCCTCGACCTCTTCGGACTGCCGGCGAATCTCCTCCCGTGCCTCCTCCGCGGTGGCCGAATCGGACACGGTCACCATGTGGGTGGTCATCCGGCCGCCCGCGGTCTCCTCATCATACCGGAGCAGGCGATCGACCTCGGACCGGTCCTGCACCTCCGAGAGGATCTGCTCCTGCTGGTTCCGATTCAGGTCGCGGAGCATGTCGGCCGCGTCGTCGTCGTCCAGCTCCTCGACGATGTCCGCCGCCTGCCCCGGATCCAGCGCAGCGAGGGTCTCGCCCGCGTGAGCCTCCTCCGGCATTTCCGCCAGCGCCTGGCTGGAGAGCTCGGGCGGCATGGCCTGCACCACCGCTACCCGCTCCTGCTCGTCGAGGGCGGAGAGCACGTCCGCCAGATCCGCCGGCTCGAAATCGTGCGCCCGGCGGATGAAGTGCGCGATATCGCCTTTGCGGACCAACTCGACCATGCGGTCGAGCAGTTTGATCATGACGCGCTGGGGCTGCAGCTTGATCATGACGCGCTGGGGCTGAGGGTGATCGCGGGAGTGGGGTCGGCGCGGATCAGGAGGCGCTCCACCCGGGTGGGTGACGCCTGCACGACGTCGAACTCGAGGCTTCCGAGAGTAAACCGCTCGCCGGCGTTGGGAATGCGGCCGGCCAGCTCGACCAGGAGGCCCCCCACCGTGGTCGAACGGCTCGAGGGGAGGGACACCCCAAACCGTTCCTCGATGGTTTCGAGCGATTGGTTGCCATCGGTCTCGAAGATCGTGGGCGTGACCGCGGGCGCAGGCTGGACTTCTTCGTCGTGCTCGTCGAAGATCTCTCCCACCAGCTCCTCCAGCAGGTCCTCCAGCGTCGCGATGCCCAGAGTTCCTCCGAACTCGTCGAGCACGACGGCGAGATGGCGCCGCTCCCGCTGCATGTCGAGCAGCAGGTCGCCGCAGTTGCGGCTCCCCGGCGTCACCGCCACCGGGCGCACCGGTAGCGCATCGCCCGACTCGAGCTTGAACAGGTCGAAAGCGTGGACCATGCCGACGATATCATCCAGGGTGCCCCGGATGACCGGAATCCGGCTGTAGCCGCTGCCGGCAAAAACCAGCCGGATCTCACCCAGCGGGGCATTCTCCTCGATGGCCACGATCTCGGTGCGTGGCGTCATCACCTCGCGCACCGGCCGCGCGGTGAACGCCATGACGCCTTTCACCATCACCAGCTCGCTATCCTCCTCCAGCCCCACGGCGGCTCCCTCCCGCCAGATGGAACGCAAATCGGTGGGCCTGGTGGCCATGCGGGCGGGCAGCAGCAACCCGAGAATTCGGGACCAGGGACGGAGGATAGGGATGACCCGGTCGGCTACGCCTTCGGCGCGCGGCTGGGTGAGCCATCGGGGAACGAGGTAGGCCGCAAACAGCACCAGGGGCACGGCGAGCAGCGTTACCGCCACCACGAAGCGGGGTGCGCTGGCGCCGGCCAGAAGGCCGGGAATGGCGGCGCCCAGGAGCAAGACGCCTAGTGATGTCGTGGCGGACGCGGCGGTGAGATAGCTGTCGATCTGGGCCAGACCGGCGAGCGAGGAAGATGTCCCCTTCAGGCGGCGACCGACCGCGAGGGTCAGTTCGGCCCGGCTCACGGTAATGAGCGCAGCTCCGGCAATGGCGCCGAAGGTGGTGAGGGCGACGCCCAGCATGACGGCAAGCCAGATCATCGGGCGGCCCGCTCCGATGGCGTCACCGACGCCTCCACCGGCGGCCGATGCACCGCAATCCGCTTCACCCGCCGGCGCACGACGTGCTCCACGACCAGACGGTAGCCTTCGACGTCGATGGTCTCACCGGAGCGCGGCACCCGGCCGAACTCCGCCAGCACCAGTCCCCCAACGGTGCTCACGTCATCCCGATCGAAGCTGTGACCGAGCGCGGACTCCAGCTCGGAGAGGGCGACACCACCCTCCACCCGCCATTGATCCTCGCTCACGGCCTGAATCGGGGCCACCTCGTCGGTGTCGTACTCATCCTGGATCTCGCCCACGATCTGCTCCAGAATGTCCTCCAGCGTCACGATCCCCGCCGTCCCGCCGAACTCGTCTACTACGACCGCGAGATGACTCGGTCCCCGTTGAAAGTCGCGCACCTGCCGGTCGAGCGTCTTTCCCTCGGGCACGAATGCCGCCGGCCGGATCAGGGCGCGCCAAGGCCGCGGATCCTCCGGACCGATGGCGAGAATGTCCTTGGCATAAATCACCCCAACGACCGCGTCGGGATGACCATCGTAGACCAGCAGCCGCGCGTGCTCCGAGCTGCGGAGCGTCTTCACTACCTCGTCCCGCTCGACCGCGGTGTCCACCGCAATGATGTCGATCCGCGGTGTCATCACTTCGGCGACCGCGGTGTCGGCCAGGGAGAACACACCCAGGAGCATGTCGCGCTGAGCCGTACCCGCCTGCCGGGTGGTGCGGGACGGGGCCCGGGCTCGGGCCCGGTCATCGGCCCAGGTGGCGAGCCGAAGCAGCGGACGGAACGGCACCAGTGTAGCCGCGGCCGCGCGGCGGGCAGGTACGGTGAGCTCGGGTGCGACGGCGGCGAGCAGACGGGGCAGCAGGTCACCGAGCACCCAGACCAGAAGCACAGCGAGGATCAGACGGATAAGCCCTACCGCAGGCGACCACGCCCACCACGCCACAGCCGCGCCGGCCGCAGCGCCCGCGAGCACCAGCAGCGCGAGGTGGGCGATGTGGAGGTTCCTCGACAAGGTTCCGCTGCCGCTGGCAGACCCGAGCTGTCCACTGAGGGCGCGAGGAAGATCGGCGTCCGACTCGGCCGCGAGCGCCAGCCACCCGGCCCACAGGGTCAGCAGCGCCGCCACGAGCGGTGCGATGAAGAGCTGCAGCATGGCAATCACGCGAGCGCTCCCACGTAACGCTCCTGCCGGCGCCACATCGCCGAGCGGGTACGCGCGGGCCCCTCGGGATGCTCCCGCCCCAGCGCGTGAAGCGTTCCGTGCACCACCAGCCGGATCAGCTCCTCCCGCAGCGGAACCCCCCGCGTCCGCGCCTCCTGCCGGGCGACCCAGGAACAGATGTACACATCGCCGATGGTTTGCCCGGAGGGGTCGGCCAGCGGAAATGCGAGCACGTCGGTGGGACAGTTGCGCCCCTTGTGCTCTGCGTTGAGCCGCTGCATCGAATCGCGGCCGAGGAAGGTGACGGAGATGAGCGCGTCGCGGCGCTCGGCCCGGAGTACGGCCCGAACCACGCGACGAACCAGCGCGCGCGACAGCGGCAACCGGCGGCCGTTCACCACCACCTCACTCACGCTCGACTGACTGGAATTCCGGCGCGATCCCGCCGCTGGCACGGGGGTAGCCGATCCGTTTGTGATAGGTCCCCGACATCACCCGGGCGAACTCGCGCTTGATCCGGTCCAGATCCCGCAGCGTGAGGGGAGCATCGTCCAGCTGGCCCGATCCGAGCTTCTGCTGCACCAGATGCTCGATGGCGGTGCGCACCGCCTCGGGAGTCGGATTGCCCAGGACCCGGATGGCGGCCTCGGCGGAGTCGGCCAACATGGCCACGGCCGTCTCGGCCGACTGCGGCCGGGGACCGGGATAGCGAAAATCTGCCGGATCCACCCGGCCATCGGGGTCGGCGCCCCTTGCTCTGCTAAGAAAGTAGGTGATGTAGGTGGTGCCATGATGTTCAGGAATAAAGGCTTTCACTACTTCCGGCAGCGCGGCTGCTTCGGCCAGCGCCAACCCATCGCGGACGTGGCTCTGAATGATGTGGGCCGAATCCTGGGGGCGCATCTGGTCGTGGGGGTTGGGTCCGCCGCCCTGATTCTCGACGAAGTGTCCGGGGCTGGCGAGCTTCCCGATGTCGTGATAATAGCAGCCAACCCGGGCCAGCAGGCCGTTGGCTCCGATGATGTTGCAGGCCGACTCGCAGAGGTTGGCCATGGCCAGACTGTGGGCCCAGGTTCCCGGGGCCTCGAGCGCCAGCCTGCGGAGCAGCGGCCGGCCCAGATCGGAGAGCTCGAGCAGCGTCAGGTCAGTGGTGATCCGGGTGGCCGATTCGGCCACCGGCATCACGATCATCGCGAGCGCCGCACTGGCGAGCGCGATGACGATGTCCAACAGGCAGCTGCCGACGATGGTGCTGGTGGACCAGCCCTGGGTGAGGCCGACGGCGATGGTCGCCAGAATCTCGGCCCCAGCCACTACGCCGATCGTCACGTAGAGGTGGCGCCGACGGCGCACCACGCGAATCCCAATGGCGCCGGCCACGCCGCCCACCAGACCGAAAAACAGGGTATAGCTCTCCCGCAGGGCCCACTGACCATCGAGCAGGATCGCGAGGATCACCGCCGCGAAGACTCCGGTGCGCCCCTCATACAGCATGGTGACCAGAATGGCCACGAAGGGTATGGGGATCAGCTCAGGCCGCCCGGGGAACACGTCGGTGAGAACCGCGGTCATCAGGATGACGACCGCGAACAGCGCCGCGAAGAACACCATTTCCCGGAGGTGGGAGTAGCTCTCGCGGCGGTAGAACATGATCAGCAGCCAGAAGGCGCTGAGGACGAGGGTGTTGTAGAGCAGCGCCCCCGCCGCGCTCCGGATCGCGAGCCCGCCGGTGCCGCGCCGCCGCTGCTCCTCGCGCAGGGTGATCAGCTTCGCCCGCGCCTCCTCGGTCACCGGCTCGCCGGCCCGAACGATCCGCTCACCGGTGCGGACCGAGTATTTCAAGGGGTCCACACTGCCCCGCAGCTGCTCCCGCCGGGCGGCGGTGACCAGCGGATCGAGCACGATGGTCGGGTGATAGAAGGCGCCGACCAGGCGGCGCAGCGTGCGCTGCCCCACCGCGGTCGGAAGGTTGGTGCCGGCCGCCTCGGCCTGCTCCATCAGATCGGCGAAGGTGAGGATCGAATCCCGGGGTACAATACGCTCCGTCTCGCCTCGCCGGAGCGCGATCACCCGGCTCACCTCGCCTCTAATGGCTCCCGCGTCCGCGACCCCGCGCGACAGCCCTTCGGCCAGAAAGTGGGTGAAGACCTCCTGGAGTTGCCGGCGGTTGGTGGAGTCGGCCAGATACTTGGTCTCGTCCGGGCCCAGCCGCACCGTGGATGCCACGACTTTCTGGAGAGAGTCGGTTCCCTTGGCGGCGGCGCGCTCGAGGTCGGCGAAGAAACCGCGGGCGGCGGCAAGGGAGGAGTCGTATGCGGTGGGACTGAAACGATAGACCGGTTGAGCCGTGAGGGCCCGGGACTCACCCTCGCGAGCGATCTCCTCGGGGGACTTCGACACTTCGAAGGCGAAGGGCGCGATGACGACCCGGCGGGAGATCTGCCCGGTCGAGGGGATCGGCGAGCCGATGCCCACGTGGGGCGGGAAGGCGAAGTACGTCAGCAAGGCCACCGCCAGCAGCGGGGCCCAGCGCACCAGGTGGAACCGGGCGCGCTCGTTCAGCGAGGCCCCGGACCAGCTCTCCCCGAGTCGGGCGTTCCACCGTCGCGGCATCAGCCGTTCTGATCCTCCGCGTAGGCCCGGATAATTTCCCGCACCAGTCGATGGCGAACGACATCGCTCTCGTGCAGATAGCAGAAAGCTATGCCCTCGATCCCGGGGAGCAGCCGCTCAACCTGAATCAGACCCGAATCCTCCCGTTGGGGCAGATCGATCTGGGTCTTGTCGCCGGTGACCACCGTTTTGCTGTTCACCCCGAGCCGGGTGAGGAACATCTTCATCTGCGCGCCGGTTGCGTTCTGCGCCTCGTCCAGGATGATGAACGCGTCGGCCAGGGTGCGGCCCCGCATGTAAGCCAGCGGGGCGATCTCGATGGTCCGGGTCTCCAGTGCGCGTTGCACCCGGTCGTGCGGCATCATGTCTTCCAGCGCGTCATAGAGCGGCCGCAGGTACGGATCGACCTTCGCCTGGAGGTCGCCCGGCAGGAAGCCCAGCGATTCTCCGGCCTCTACCGCCGGACGGGCAAGGATGATTCGCTTGACCCGCTTCCGGGCGAGCGCCTCCACCGCCTTGGCCACGGCGAGATACGTCTTGCCGGTCCCGGCCGGACCGATACTCACGACGATATCGTGGTTGCTGATGGCCTGGAGATAGTCCCGCTGACCCTGGGTCTTGGGCATGATCGCCCGGCGCAAGCCGGGCAGCACGATCTTGCCATCCGCGGTCTGGGGCGGCAGCTCGCCCGAACTGCCCTCGGCAGCCAGGCGAGAGACATCGTCTGCGGTGACCGGCTCACCCATGCGGGCCAGGTCGATCAGCCCCTGCACTACCGGGCCGGCCCGCTCCACCTGATCGGGAGCGCCGGAGAGGGTGACCGCCTCTCCCCGGAACGAGACCCGCACCCCGAGGCTACGCTGGAGCTCGAGGAGATTGCTGTCGTTCACGCCGGCGAACAGCAGCGGGTCGGCCCCTTCGGCTGACAATCGAGTCTGGATGTCGTCGGGCATGTCAATAAGGTAAGCGGTCAGCGGTGAGCGGTAAGCGGGGGGCGGTAAGGGGGCGCTGCGACAGTCATTGCGAGGGCGCAGAGCGACCGAAGCAATCCAGCGGGCCCCCACGGGATTGCTTCGGCGGTTGTACCGCCTCGCAATGACTCCCCATCACCTCTCACTCCTTCACCTCCAAGTGAAGCGCCCGGAGATCGGCCGGATCCACCTCGCTGGGCGCCCCCTCGAAGAGGGCTCTTTGCGCCGTGGTTTTGGGGAACGCAATGACGTCACGCAGTGACTCGGCTCCGGCCAGGAGCATCACGATGCGGTCCATGCCGAAGGCAAAGCCGCCGTGGGGGGGCGCGCCCGAGCGCAGACCCTCGAGCAGGAAGCCGAATCGCTGCTGGGCTTGCTCCTCTGGAATCCCGAGGAGGGAGAAGATGCGGCGCTGCAGGTTCGGATCCGCGATCCGGAGACTGCCCCCGCCGAGCTCGGTTCCGTTCAGCACCATGTCGTAGGCCAAGGCCCGGACCTTCTCGGGCGCCCGATCGAGCAGCGGGATGTCATCCGGGTGGGGGCCCGTGAACGGATGATTGACCGAGTTGAGTGCTCCCGTGGCTGGGTCGCGCTCGAAGAGGGGAAAGTCGATGATCCAGACGAAGCGGGTCTCCCCCTCGGAGATGAGATCGAGACGCCGGGCGAGCTCCTGCCGCACGCGGTCGAGCGCGGGGCTGGACACACGGTCTGGCCCAGCTACCAGGAGACAGAGGTCTCCATCGGAGAGCCCGAGGCGGGTTGCCGCGCCAGGTGCGAGGTACTTGGCGGGACCACCCTCGAGCGCACCACCCGCGGCCTTGAGCCGGAGCAGGCCGGCGGCGCCCAGCGACTTGGCCACCGCCTCGATCTCGTCCACCTGCTTGCGGCTGAGTGCCGCTCCACCGGGAACCCGGATGCCGCGCACTCGTCCTCCCGCCTCGATGGCGGCGCGGGTGATGGAGAAATCGGCCCCGCGAAAGACCTCTGTCGCATCGAAGATGGGAAGCTCGTAGCGTAGGTCCGGCTTGTCGCTCCCGTAGGTCTCCAGGGCATCGGCATACCGCATCCGCCGAATCGGGAGCGACACGTCGTGCCCCGCCTCGGTCCAGAGCGCCTGGACCATCCCTTCGCCGAAGGTGAGCACGTCCTCCAAGCCGACGAACGAGGCCTCGATATCGATCTGGGTGAACTCGGGTTGGCGATCGGCCCGCAGATCCTCATCCCGAAAGCATCGAGCGATCTGGAAGTACCGGTCATACCCCGAGACCATGAGCAGCTGCTTGTAGATCTGCGGCGACTGCGGAAGGGCAAAGAACTCACCGGGATGCACCCGGCTGGGAACGAGGTAGTCCCTTGCGCCTTCCGGTGTCGGCTTGGTGAGAATCGGGGTCTCGATCTCCAGGAAGCCCTGGGCATCGAAGTACCGTCGGGTGGCCTGCATCAGCCGGTGCCGCAGGATCAGGTTGCTCTGAAGCTCGGGCCGGCGGAGGTCGAGCACTCGGTGGCGCAGCCGCAGCTCCTCGGCTGGGAGATCTTCCTTTTCCTTCCGGGCGACCGGGATGGGTGGGGTCTGGGCGGGGCCCACGATCTCCAGACCGGTCACGTGGACCTCGACGTCCCTGGACATGAGGCGAGCGTCGCGCGATGGCTCTGGCCGCAGCTCGACCGTCCCGCTAACCAGGACGACCGTCTCGGCACCAAGGCCGGCCGCGCGCTCCATGACATCGGCTGGAGTCCAGGCGGGATTACAGGAGAGCTGCACTAGCCCAGCCCGGTCTCGAAGGTCAACGAAGACCAGTCCGCCGAGGTCTCGCCGCCGATGGACCCAGCCGCCGAGACGTACTTTTTGCCCTACCTCGGCGCGGGTCAGCGAACCAGCGCGGTGCGTGCGCATGGCGGTTGCGCTCACTAACGGTCCGCCTCGGCATCCAGCAGTGCGTCGTAGAACTCGTCGGGTGTCTTGGCATCGCAGAGGCGATCGCGGAGATTCTCGTGCCGCACCAGCCGAGCTATACGACTCAGGATCTTTACGTGCTGTCCGGCAGACGACTCGGGCCCGACGATCAGAAAAAAGAGCCGCACCGGCTCGCCATCAATCGAATCGAACGGCACCGGCTCCGGACTTACGCCACAGACCAGCGTCAGCTGACTCACCGCGGAAGACCGGGCATGCGGGATCGCCACCCCGAAGCCGATACCGGTGCTCAACACCGCCTCGCGCTCTTCCACCGCCCCCAGGACTTCCGGATAGCTCCCACCCGATTGATCGATAAGGTGCCGAGTCAGCTCGGCGATCACCCCG
>JAXDMF010000177.1:0-14066 GCA_034666205.1 Gemmatimonadales bacterium | reverse complement strand
AACCACGGCTCCTATCAGGAGCCTCCCCGGTGCGTTGGCGCCCATCGAGCTGCACAACAGCCCGTTATCCGAGCTCGCGACCCTTGGCTTCGAATACGGTTACAGTGTCGCGGCATCGGAGGCCCTGGTGCTCTGGGAAGCCCAGTTCGGCGATTTTGTGAACGCCGCCCAGGTCATCATCGACCAGTTCATCTCGGCCGGACTGGCCAAGTGGGGACTCACCACTCGTCTCACGCTCCTGCTCCCACACGGATACGAGGGTCAAGGCCCCGAGCATTCCAGCGCCAGAATGGCCCGATTCCTTCACCTCGCCGCAGAGGGCAACATCCGAGTGGCCAACTGTACCACCCCGGCGCAGTACTTCCACTTGCTGCGGCGGCAAGCCAAGCGCTCACGGCAGCGGCCACTGGTCCTGTTTACGCCCAAGAGTCTACTGCGACATCCATTGGCCACCTCGCGGCTGGAGGACCTCGCGACCGGGCATTTCCTGCCGGTGATAGACGATGCGTTTTTCGCAAAGAATCCGGAGCGCGCCAAACGGGTGCTGATGTGCACCGGCAAGGTCTACTATGACCTGCTGCCGGAGGCCGAAAAGCTGGGCAACGATCGCCCGGCAATCGTCCGGCTGGAACAGTTGTACACCTTCCCCTGGGCCGAGCTGCGACAGGTGCTTCCCCGTTATCGAGGTGCGACGGAGCTGATCTGGGTGCAGGAGGAGCCGCTCAACATGGGCGCCTGGCGGTACCTCGAGGCGAAGCTGAGGGAGCTTGTTGCGGAAGGCCACGACATGCAGATCCGCTACGTGGGACGTCCGGAACGGGCCAGCCCGGCCGAGGGATACCCGGCGGCCCATCTGGCCGAACAAAACCGGATTGTTCGGGAGGCGCTGCAGTCACCCGATGCAGGTGGAGGACCGCTGGAGACCGCGGTGAGAGCCGGAACGGGGCAGGACTGAAAACTCAAAGGGCGGCCGAACCGGCCGCCCTTTTTTTTGTCTGCGTTATTCTTTGTCCGCCAGCTGTCGTTCGGATGACTGCCTGGCCAACTCCCTCAGCGGCTCGGAGAGGTGCTCTCCATAATGCAGGAGGAAGACCCCCCGCGAGCGCCGTTGCATGAGGAACGCCACTAAAGGCGTGTCGGCCTTGGCTGCGTTGCAATCCCTGCACGCAAGCACCAGGTTATCCGGCCGGTCGTAGGCCGTTTGACCCCGTCGGGGCCGAACATGGTCCAGCGTGATTGCCTCGTCGCTCGTCTCCGTACCGCAGTATGCGCAGATGGGGCCGTGCAGACCAAGTAACCAATCGCGGTGCGACTGCATGGATCGACCAGGGGAACGGCGGAAGCTGGGGGCTGAAACTGCAGAATGTCTTCGAGTTCGTCGTGCCACAGAATACCTTAAGGTTGATGTGGGCCTGACTTACCAGGCCGGGGGCTTAGTGCCACTAAACCTAGCAAGATTGACGCCAAAATGACAGACTTGGCGACTTTCAGGGGGCGGCGGAGTGCTTTTCGAGGTCCGGGGCCTCCGCGCGGTACTTCCCATCCACGAGAAGCCCCCATTTCTGATCGTAGGGGTGGACCTGGGCCGTGGGCGTTTCTCCCCTGAAGATGGGTCGGCCTTCGTTGACCCAAGCGAAAATACCCCCAGACAGATTGTGCACTTTGGTGTAGCCCGCCCGGCCGAGCCAGCTGGCCACCCGGGCCCCCCGATACCCCGCTGAGGAGTAGATCAACACCGACGTATCCTTGCGGAACCCCTGGAGCGCTCGCAGGCTGGGCCGGTAGGGATCGATCCGCACGGCGCCCTTGAGGCGACTCACCCGGAACTCGTCTTCGGTCCGGGCGTCCAGGACGACGGGTTGGGGCTGGGCCGTGTCGTCCAACCAGCGGGCCAGGTCCTCGGTCTTGATCCAGCCGACCTCAGGGAACCTCCGCTCCGTGCGCCAACGCAGGACCTCGAACACCACCGGCCGGCCCGCCACCAGGAGGACGACACCACCCACCAGAACCGGCAGCACGATCAAGACCAGGAGCACCTTCATCAAGCGCCGCATTGCCGAACCTCCGCGCTCCGGGCTGTTTCCAGACTGGCGCCGATTGCCACAACTTTGCAACATATCTGGTTCGCATTCGAGAACCATGCAAGGTGACCACCTGAGCAAGGACGTCCCATGCGCCGCTTCCTCCCGTACCATCCCGACCTTGCACGGCTGATCCTCCGCCTCGCGCTGGCGGCGGTTCTCCTGTACCACGGGATTCCGAAGCTGATGAATTTCACCGCCACTGTTGTTGCCTTCGAGGGCATGGGCTTGCCCGCGCCCCCACTTACCGCCGCCATTGCCCTCCTCGCTGAGGTGGGCGGTGGGCTCCTCATTCTTTTAGGAGTGGCGGTTGATATTGCCGGAATCCTCGTGATCATCGACATGCTCGGCGCGATCATCCTGGTGCACTGGGCCAATGGGTTCGATTTCACCAAGGGCGGCTGGGAGCATCCCTTTACGGTTCTTGCCATGGCCCTGACCTTGGCCCTCGCCGGCCCGGGCCGGCTCACAGTCGGGAAGAATTACAAGGGCTCGGAGCGTCGGCGGAAGTAAAGGCGGGAAAGACGGGAAGGGCGGGAACGTCTTTCCCGCCCTTCCCGTCTTCCGTTATCTTCCCCGTCCACCCACCGAGGAGCACCCCCCTGAACGCAGAGAGCACCCGCGCTCGAACGGTGCGTCCGGACCCGATCCCGTCCACCCGCGAGGCTGACGCGGGGTCCGAATTGGCCTGGCGGAGCATCAACGCGATTCGCGCCCTCTCGATGGATGCGGTAGAGCAAGCTCAGTCCGGCCACCCGGGCACGCCGATGGCCCTCGCGCCCGCCGCGTACATGCTCTGGAGCCGCTTTCTCCGTCATAATCCGGGTAACCCCGAGTGGCCCGACCGCGACCGGTTCGTGCTTTCCTGCGGGCATGCCTCGATGCTGCTCTACTCCCTGCTGTATCTGAGTGGGTACGATCTCTCGCTGGAGGACATCAGGAACTTCCGGCAGTGGGGATCCCGCACACCCGGCCATCCCGAGCGGGGGCATACCCCGGGCGTGGAGACGACAACCGGACCACTGGGGCAGGGGTTCGCCAATGCCGTCGGGATGGCTATCGCGGAGCGGTTTCTCGCCGATCACTTCAACCGGCCCGACCACACCATCGTGGATCATCGGGTGTGGGCATTTGCCAGCGACGGCGACCTCATGGAAGGGGTGGCGAGCGAGGCCGCCTCGATCGCGGGGCATCTGCGCCTGGGTAAGCTCACGGTGATGTATGACGACAACCACATCACCATCGACGGGGACACCGCTCTGACCTTCTCGGAGGATGTGAGCCGCAGGTTCGAGGCCTACGGCTGGCATGTGCAGAAGGTGGGTGACGGCAATGATCTCCCCGCCATAGCCGCGGCGTTCGAGTCGGCACGCGCCGAGATCACCCGTCCGTCACTCGTGGTGCTGCGCACCGTCATTGCCGATCCAGCTCCCACCAAACGCAACACGGCAGAAGCCCATGGTGCCCCGCTGGGCGCGGAGGAGGTGCGACGGACCAAGGAGATCATGGGCTGGCCGCTGGAGCCCAAGTTCTTCGTGCCGGACGATGCGCTCGCTCACTGGCGCGGCGCCGTCGCTCGGGGAGCGGAGCTCGAGGGAATTTGGCAGAGGCACTACGACAGGTACGCGAGCGCTCATCCCGGACTGGCCGACGAGCTCCAGCGCTGGCTCTCCGGGCAGCTGCCGGACGGATGGGACCGCGACCTGCCGGTGGTCACCCCGGCCTCGGGAGCCCTGGCTACCCGGCAGGCTTCCGGCCTGGCCCTTCAGGCCATCGCTTCCGCGATGCCCAATCTTGTCGGCGGCTCGGCCGACCTTGGGGGCAGCACCGGCACCACGCTGAAGCAGGGTGGAGTGTTCGGACCGGCGTCCACCGGGCGCACCTTTCATTGGGGCGTACGGGAGCATGGAATGGCCGCGTGTCTCAACGGAATAGCCGCGCATGGCGGCCTCCGTCCATTCGGCAGCACCTTCCTGGTTTTTTCCGATTACATGAAGCCGGCGATCCGCCTCGCAGCCATCATGCGGCTTCCAGTCATCTACATCGGTACCCACGACTCGATCGGCCTGGGGGAAGACGGACCCACCCACCAGCCGGTCGAGCACTTGGCCATGCTCAGAGCCATCCCCAATCTGGTGACGCTCCGTCCGGCCGATGCTACGGAGACCATAGAGGCATGGCGGTTTGCCATCGGACGCCGGGAGGGGCCGACAATGCTGGTGCTTTCCCGGCAAAAGCTGCCGGTTCTCGATCGAAAGTCGCTGGGTGCCGTCGGAGGCGTGAGTCGGGGCGCATATGTGCTCCTCGATCCAGCCGGCCCCGGCTCGATTGACGTGATCCTGATTGCCACCGGATCCGAAGTCGGCGCTGCGCTCGACGCCGCGCGCCAGCTGCACGCGGGCGGGGTGCGGGTGCGCGTCGTGTCGATGCCGTCCTGGGAGCTCTTTGCGACACAGGCGGGGTCATACCGGGACCAGGTCTTGCCACCGGCGGTGCGGGCTCGCGTGGCCGTGGAAGCAGCCGGGCCGATGGGATGGTCCCGCTGGACGACGGACGATGGCGTCATGCTCGGTATCGAAGGCTTCGGTGCCTCGGCACCGGCAGAGCGCTTGTTCCAGGAGTTCAAGCTCACTCCGGACCACATCGTCCGGACGGTAAAGCGGCTTTTGCCGCAGCGGGAGGGGACATGAATCCGCTGCTCCGGCTGGGTGAGTTGGGCCAGAGCGTCTGGTACGACTACATCACCAGGGATCTCCTGGCCTCGGGCGAGCTCGCGCGACTCATTGCCGCGGACGGCCTGAGGGGGATGACCTCAAACCCGACCATCTTCGACAAGGCGGTGGCGGGAAGCCGGCTTTACGACGCAGACATCCGCCGGCTGGCGGACAAGGGGGCAAGCGCAGGCGAGATCTTCGAGGCGCTGGCGGTGGCCGATGTCAGGGCAGCGTGCGATGCGTTCCTGCCGCTCTACGAACGGTCCGGCCGAGGGGATGGACTGGTGTCGCTGGAAGTCTCGCCGACACTGGCCCACGATGCCGATGCGACGGTGCATGAGGCGGAACGTCTCTGGAGCGCGCTGAGTCGGCCCAACGCGATGATCAAGATTCCGGGAACCCGAGCTGGGCTGTCGGCCATCACCCGCTGCATCGGCGCCGGCATCAACGTGAACGTCACGCTGCTGTTTTCGGTCGAGCGATATGCCGAGGTGATCCAGGCGTTCCTTGCCGGGATGGAGCAGCGCCTCGATCGGAAGTTACCGATCGAATCGGTAGTCTCGGTGGCCAGCTTCTTCGTGAGCCGGGTGGACGGAAAGATCGATCCGCTATTGGACCAGACCGCGGGCGGCGCAGCGCTACGCGGCACAGCCGCCATCGCGAATGCGTGCGTGGCCTACCGCCTGTTCGAGGAGACGCTGCGCCAGCCGCGTTGGAAACATCTTGCCCAGTCCGGAGCTCAACCCCAGCGGCCGCTCTGGGCTTCGACCAGTACCAAGGACCCGCGCTACCCCGATACCTACTACGTCGAAGCGCTGGTCGCGCCTCAGACGGTCAATACGCTGCCGCCCGAGACGCTCGAGGCCTACCGCGACCACGGGAACCCGGAGGTGCGGATCCAGGAGAGGGTAGCTGCGGCCCCGGCGCAGCTGGAGGCGCTGGCACGAGCGGGAATCGACCTGGCCAGGATCACCTATGAGCTGGAGGTGGAGGGGGTCGAGAAGTTCGCCGCCTCCTACCGGTCGCTCCTGGCGGCGATCGACGCCAAGATCGGACAGCTGGTATGAGCCGTCCGGGTTGGGGGCGCCTCTCTCTCACCCACTGGATCTTCATCGGGATGGCAGCCGGCATCCTGCTCGGCTGGCTGGCCCCCGGCACAGGGGCCCAGCTGAAACCGCTCTCGAACGTCTTCCTCCGAATGATCAAGTCGGTCGTCGTCCCCATCATTTTCGGAACGCTGGTGGTCGGGATCGCGGGGCATGGGGACGATATCAAGCGCATCGGCAGGCTCTTCATCAAGTCGATGGCCTACTTCTGGGCCATGACGGCCATCGCGCTGGCTATCGGACTCATTGCGGTACATCTCACCAAACCCGGCATCGGGGTGGTGTTGCCACCCATGGACCCCCATGCGGCGCTGCCCACCGCGGCCCCGACCACCATCGGCGGCTTCCTGGAGCATATCGTACCCCGAAGCTTCTTCGAGGCCGCGGCCAACAACGAGGTGCTTCAGGTGGTCTTCTGGGCCACCCTGTTCGGTATTGCGCTCACCCAGGTGCGCGGCAAGCCCAAGGAGGCCATGCTCGGCTTCTGTGAGGGTCTGGCCGAGGTCATGTTCCGGTTCGTCGCCATCGTCATGAAGTTCGCCCCAATCGGCATCGGCGCCGCCATGGCGGTCACGGTGAGCCACAGCGGAATCGCCGTCCTCAAGAACCTCGGATTGCTGGTTGCCACGTTGTATGGAGCGCTCATCGTTTTCGCGTTGGTCGCGCTCCTGCCG
This sequence comes from Gemmatimonadales bacterium, assembly GCA_034666205.1. GTDB lineage: Bacteria > Gemmatimonadota > Gemmatimonadetes > Gemmatimonadales > GWC2-71-9 > CAVVWJ01. The sequence continues at coordinate 7,491 of JAXDMF010000177.1, read as the reverse complement.
GTGGCCTATCTCACCGGTATTCCCATCAGGCGCTTCATCCGCCAGGTCAAAGACCCGGCAATCATCGCGTTCACCACCACTTCGTCCGACGCCGCGCTGCCGCTGGCGATGGAACGGATGATCGAGTTCGGCATTCCCCGGCGGATCGTGGCCTTCGTGATGCCGACCGGGTACTCGTTCAATCTCGATGGCTCGACGCTCTACCTCGGAGTGGCCTCGATGTTCGTGGCTCAGGCTGCAGGCGTCGACCTCTCCCTGGGACAGCAGTTGGCGATGATGCTCACCCTGCTCATCACCAGCAAGGGTATTGCGGCAGTGCCCCGGGCCTCGCTCGTGGTGCTCTCCGGCGTCCTTACGACGTATGGTTTACCGCTCGAGGGAGTCGCCGTGATCCTTGGCGTGGATGAGCTCATGGATATGGCGCGGACCATGGTAAACCTGGTGGGAAACTGTCTTGCCACCGTGGTCATGGGACGATGGGAGGGCGAGTTCAAGCCGGGCACCGAGTCGGTCGCCCAGGCAATACCGGCCAAGACCGCTCTGCCCGCGATGGCTCCGGAGAGCAGCGGAACCTGACTCGAACATTCTCACATGTCTATTTGCGAAGTCGTCGTGCGAAGCCTTGGCGACCTCATCGACAAGGTGACCCCGACCGAACCGGATCCAAGAACCGGGCGCCGGCGGGACAGCGGCGTTTATCGAGGCGACCGCGATGCCCGCTGGCCGCTGCTCACCAGCCTGGATAAGCTCGGCGGGGCCACCTCACCGCACAGCAAGGCCGACCTCGAGGAGCACATCCTGCGGAATTTCATCCGCTACTCGCGGCCGTACTTCGCCCAGCCACCGGTGAATGAGTGGGAGGTGCTCGTTGCCGCCCAACACCACGGCCTTCCCACCCGCCTGCTCGACTGGACCTACTCTCCCCTGGTGGCGGCTCACTTTGCCGCTATCGGTGGCGACCATGAGTCGGACAGGGTCGTGTGGCGGCTCGACTGGAAGAGCGTGCACCGGTCGTTTGGCCTTCCCGAGCTCGCGCTTCTGATTCAGGATCTCGCGGGAATCCTGGGAGGGGACCGTCCCCTGACACCCGGGACCTTGTTCTCGGCGTCAGGAGGGGCCAGAGAGTTCGCTTGCATGCTGGAGCCGCCGTCCCTGAATGCCCGGATAGCGGCCCAGTCGTCTACCTTCACCCTCTGCTCCGACAAGCGGCGGTCGTTCGACCGTTTTCTCGAAGGCCACGGCCTGGGCGCCGCACTCACCAAGTTCATCATCCCCGCAAAAGAAACCGCTCGTTTCCGCGACCAACTCGATCTGGTCAGCGTGGACGAGCGGCGACTCTTCCCCGACCTGGACGGCGTGGCGGCCGAGATGCGGCGGTACTACTCCTGAGCGGGCATGATCAGTTCGGCAGGCCCGTCGCCGGTGCGTGGCCCCGGCCCGCGAGTCTGGCCTCGGCCTTGTCATTATCGCCCTGGGCCAAGAGCACCGCGTATCGATCGACCGGTGCCCATATGGTCTTCAGCTGGACGAAATCTCCGGGACGCCAGCTGGACGCCACCGGGCGCTGGCTGAGGCGGATCTCCCACACACTGCCGTCTTCCAGCATGACATAGCGGCCGTCTTCGATCACCTGCCGAACATAGAGACCCAGTGGCAGGGCGACTCGATAGCAGCGCTGGCCGCAGCCGACGGCGTCCGACGAGCCTGCGGATGACGCACTCTGGGCCTGAGCGGGGTGGGCGGCCAGAGTAAGAGCGAGAACGGGAAGCAGGAACGCGATCTGGCGAAGCATCTTCACGGGGGCACCCTCCATCGTTTGTACATCAATGATACAGCAAGATTCAGTAGTCCGCAGTGAGCTGCCATGTAGTGCCGGCGCAACGACGGACAGGGTCCAGCTGCGGGAATTCGGGGCGACGCCTTCCGCTAAAGGCTCACCGGGTTTACATATGAGGGCTGAAAACGAGTGGATCTTGGACCAGGGAACCGAGGAGAAAGACTTGTGAGACGTGGTGGACCCAAAGTAAGACTGGCTCGGCAGCTGGGGATTGCACTCACCCCGAAGGCGGCTCGGGTCATGGAGCGCCGGCCGAACCCCCCGGGGCAGCACGGCGCCACCCCGCGCCGCAAGGTGAGCGGCTACAAGAAACAGCTGGTGGAAAAGCAGCGGCTCCGGGCCCAGTACAACATGAGCGAGCGGCAGATGAGCAATGCGTTTGCCGAAGCCATCCGCCAGAGCGGGAATACCGGCGTGCGGCTGCTTCAGCTACTGGAGATGCGGCTCGATGCCGTGGTGCTGCGCGGCGGTTTCGTGCGCACGATCTACGCGGCCCGGCAGGCGGTGACGCACGGTCATGTGCGGGTCAACGGCAACAAAGTGGATCGGCCGTCATTCCGGCTCAAGCCTGGAGACGTGGTGTCGCTGGCAGAGAAGAGCAAGGAGATGGTGGCGTTTACCGGCCCTCTGGAGGTCGCCCGCCCGCCGGCCTATCTGGAGCTCGACCGCGAGAAGCGGAGCGTGCGGGTGCGGGAAGTGCCGGAGAGAGAGCAGATCCCGATCCAGTGCGAGACCTCGCTGGTCATCGAGTACTACTCCCGTTGAGCCGATAGCACCCGGCAAAAATGCGGCGACGCGAGGGCCTCCACGTGGAGGCCCTTTTCGTTTATAGTATCACTTCGGATGTTCTTGCAGGGCAACGACTTACATGTGTCTAAATGGTTGACAGTCCGCAGTCCGCTGCATGCCTTGCGACCCACCCCGGGACCCCCATAGGATCAGGTAAGCGCCTCATCAGCAAGCCCGTGCAACCTTTGCATGCTGGTCCATCGGTCGTGGCCGGTGCCACGAGGAGTTCCCCATGCCTACCAAATCCGGCAAAGCCACGATCCTCGTGGTAGACGACGAGGTCTCTCTCCGTCAAGTGTTGGTCCGGCAACTTCGCAGTGAAGGCTACAACGTGGTCGAGGCAGGATATGGCTTAGAAGCGCTCGCCGTCGCCCGTTCCTCCGAGGAGTCGATAGATCTTGTGCTCAGCGATATCGTGATGCCCGGGATGATAGGCACCGAGCTCGCTCAACGTTTGTTGGCCGAACATCCTGGTATCCGGGTCGTGCTCATGTCCGCGCACACGCTCGATCCAGTGGCCGATCCGAGCGGCCGCCCAGGGAATGTGCCGGTGCTTGCCAAGCCGTTCGAGGGCCAGAAAATGCTGGCGTTAGTCGAGCTCTTTCTCAATACGACGCCGGAGGTGGCTTGAGTTGCGGCTTGAACGATTTACTGACGATGCGGCAGATGAGAGCGAGATTTGCGCGGATTCTCCCGAGAGGCGCCGGTCGGAATCGAACCGACGAATGGAGGTTTTGCAGACCTCTGCCTTACCACTTGGCTACGGCGCCGGGGAGAGAGAAACTAGCGTCCCGCAACGAGATGTGGTAGCCCGAAATTCCACCCCCCACGCAGCGCACTCCAACGCGATCACGGGCTCGAGCGGCCCACCCTTGCGGGCGCGCGAATATGGGCGACCATTAGGAAGCGGTTTCCCCGGGTAACAGCGGTACACGCAAGGAGGGTCAAGTGCAGGAGACTATGCGGCAGGCTCGCCTGCGACCGGAATACGCCGACCTGTATCCCGGAGTGCAGCCCGATGTCTGGCTGCCGGCCACGGTCGTGGGCCAGCAGCTCCTGCTCTGGCACCTCGCGACCGCCGCCACCCCTCAGGGTGAGCGGCTGATGGCAGATGGGCACTTCGAATTTCGAGGGGGCCTCGCGCGGGGTCCCAGCAATGGAACCAGGACCCGCGCCGGGGATCAGTAGCGGTCAGTGAACCAGGGGCCCGCTCAGTTGTGCCAGACCGGGTTCGGTAGTGGCGTGCAGATAGGCGTTGGGGTCGTGCTCGAGCGCACCCTCGGGCAGATAATTGTATGCCGGACCGAGCTCGCGCCGGATGCGGGACGCATAGAACTCCGGTAACTGGGTGGTCTCTCCCTCCATGTAGCTCCGCACCGACCGATCGGTCTCGAGCAGACCGCTGATCGTCTCGTGATACCGAATCCGCCCGAACCCCTCCGACGACACTGCCCGCACCACGTTCATCCATTTCGGGATCATCGTCGGCGTCGCTGGAATCCGCCGAGCGATCGCCTTCCAGGAGAACGAATATCGGGTGACATCCACCAGATGCTTGTAGAACTCGGGCCAAGTGTAGTTCTTGGGCCGGACATTCATCGCGTGGTTGTTGTTCAGGAAGTGGAACGGGAACGGGAGAACGCGGCCCGCGCGCTGATAATCCAGATTCATCGGCGCCGCCCGGCCGAAGGCCGAGAGCAGCGAGTACGCCGGGAACGCGCCCGGCGAGAGATCAATGAACTTCTTGGTCAGCTCGAACGGCTCCGGTCCCATGTCGCCATCCAGCCCCATCACGAAGTTGGTCTGGATGTAGGGGATGTAGCGCAGAATCATGTTCACATGCTCGGAGACCTGAAGGACCTTGTCCATCCCGGTCCGGCGGGTCTTCGACTTGTTACCGAGATCGTACCAGGACTCGATGCCTGGAAGGATCGCCTGGAATCCGTTCTGGCGAAGCCGCTGGAGGTGCTTCTCCGACAAGAGTGACAGGCTACTCTCGGCGATATGCCGCATCCTGCCCTGAGGCACCGCGGCCTCGACGGCCTCCATGTAGTCGTCGAACCGCACCCCGAAATTGGGGTCGTGCCAGCCCACGATCGGGTTCTTGATCTTGGTGAGGAGGAACTTCAGATCGTCACGCAGCTGGACAAAGCTGAGCGGCTGGTAATCGACGGTCGAGTCGATGCAGAAGCTGCAGGTGTAGGGGCAGCCGAGGCTGCCGATCATCGGCACGATCTTGATGGTAGGTGCCTTCGCCAGCGTCGGCTCCACGAACTTCCACCGCTCTTCCAGCGTGGGCATCTCCAGCGGCTGTTTGGCTGCCGCGATCTCCCGGCCGATGGGGCGGTGCTGCTCGCATTCGCGGCACACCTCCGAAATGGTGTTTCGGTCGGTGAACCCAAGCACGTAGTCGTAGTACTTCTTGGCGTCTTCGGGATAGCAGCGGGCGTGCGGCCCGCCCAGCACCGTCACGGCTCCGCGCTTACGAAAGAAATTGCTCAGCGCGTACGCCAGCTGGGCCGACTGGGTGAAGGCACCGATAAAGACCAGATCGAGATCGGGAGGGAGCTCCTGGAGCAGATCCTCCATGCCGGTATAGCAGACGAACTGTACGTGGTGCCCTTCCTGCTCACACCAGACACCGACCACCTGAGGCATGATGCTGGCGAGATTTGCGTTCATTACCCGGCCATACAGCGACGGGTTGGGGCTCTTCGTTACAAGATCGAGAATGCCGATGCGAAGTCGGCGCATTTACGGTCCTGACACATCGGGGAACGGCCTGTTTCCCTAGGCTTACCCGAGACAACCGGGGGGCCGAACGAGCGGAAGGACCGGGGGAAGAGCACATCTGGCGACGTTCTCGGGATCGAGCGAGCGACGCCAGCTGCAGGGGCATTGACCGGTTGGAAAATGGCTAGGAAGGCATGGGATTGCAAGCCAAAGTGGTAGCCGGTACGTGGACCCGCAGAGCCCCTGCCCTCATCCGATACCTGAGGGGCGATTCCAGGGTAAACACTTCGCCGTCGGTGGCCACCTGCAGTCGCCGCCGTCTGGTCTCGATCGTGGCCTCCTCCACCGTAATGAGGTCGACCTCCTTGACCTGCTCGGCCCCCTGCAAGAGGACCTGCCAGGCAAGCCGCAGAAGGCCCGGCCGCCGCTCTGCGTTCAGTACGTACAGAGCCAGCCGGCCCCGAACGAGAGACTCCCGGGTACCGGCGTGAATCCCTGACATTCGATACTCGTTGTTCGCCACCAGGAGCAGCGGCGTGCGCCGCACAATCGCCTTCTCCTCGACGACGATGCGCACCGCCATGAAGGAATTCCGGCGCAGCACCGTCAGCGCGGCCCACAGCGCGGCGATCCATTTCTCCCGTACCTTGGTGCGGTACCGCTCCCGCAACCGCACGATGGCGGGGTACACACCCAGGCTGGAGTTGTTGAGAAAGACTCGGCCATTCACCTCCCCTACGTCCACTTGGCAGACGGACCCATCGAGAACCACCTTGGCAGCCTCATCGAGATCGAGGGGGATACCCAGATCCTTGGCGAAGTGGTTGAGGGTGCCGAGTGGCAGAACACCGAGTGGGATCCCCCGGCCGACAACCGCCGATGCAGCACAGTTGATCGTCCCGTCGCCACCACCCGCCACCAACGTATCGCATCCATCCTCGACCGCGCGCCGCATCGCCGCGTTGATCTCCGACCCTTCGCCCGCCAGGGTGACCCGAGCCTCGCGCCCTGCGGCAACAAAGATCTCTCTCAGCCGGTCAGCGACCTTGGCCGCTGTACCATGCCCCGAGGAGGCGTTCAGGACTACCGCAATGTGGCCCATCCTCAGGATCCCCCGGGACCCGGCGCTGCAGATGAGGTCATGGCTCCAATGAGTGCGGGTGACTGGCTTCCGGCAAGCGGCGCGAATACTATGGGCGGGTCTTCTTCGAGGTTCTGGTTATGCGGAGGCACGGTATCACGGTACTCGGCCTGCTGCTTCTGGTCATCGCGCTCATCATTGTTGCCGTCTTTCTGCTGCGGTACCTGCGGGCATCAGGCGCTTGATCAGCTGGATCTGCCCCGTGTGATACAGATCGTGCGCCGCGACGCCGTGGATCTCTTCAGCGTAGGTCCACACGCCTTTGGGCGAGCGACGCTCGAGATCGGCCGCGCTCAGCCCGGAGACCACCTGCCGAAGCTCCCCGTGCTCGGCCTCGAGCAACGCGACGTCTCTCTTCCACGCCTTCAGGTCGGGTGGATCCGGAATGTCGGGCCAGTTGCTCGGCTTCCGCTCGAACGAGCCGGCTGCCTCGCTCGCGAGCCGGCGGCGCACGGCATACTTCCAGTAGGCGGCGTGGACGGTCAGTTCCCAGACGTTGTGGCGATCGGGACCCGGCCGCCAGAGCGCCTGGGCCGGTGTCACGCCACGGAGTGCCCCGCGGAGCGTGGTGCCGTGCCATCCTTTCCGGTCGAACGCTTGATCCATGATCTCGAGTAGCAGCTCGATGAGTGGATCCACCGCCTGGCGCGGCAGCCGCCTGGCCATGTCCCCTCCTTTTCGTGGCTCGCTTAGTTAGTACCTCGCGACGGCGCGGAGAAGGCGAATCCCTTCCCTACGGTCAGAACCCAGCCGGCGGGCTCAGCATCGTTGGCAAAGCGCCGGGCCAGGTCGAATCGTAGAGCGGGCGTATCCGACGACCGGCTGGCGCCGACCCGCAACCCCACTCCGGCGTCCCAGCCGACCCGGCGCCTCGAGCCCGCGTACCAGGCGCCCCCATGGTCCACGAACCCTGCTATTCCGAGCCCCACCATGCCGCCGAGATGTTCGACTACGGTATACCGGTACTCGGCGGTGGCGACGATGGCGCGGT
>JAXDMF010000176.1:0-2972 GCA_034666205.1 Gemmatimonadales bacterium | reverse complement strand
CGCCGGCACGGAAGCCATCCTGGCTGAAGGTGAAAGCTCCCGGCGGCCCCAACTACGTGCACGTGAAGGCCATGATGCGCGAGCTCGGCCTCCACACCGTCTGCGAGGAGGCCCGCTGTCCCAACGTGGGTGAGTGCTGGGAGCACAAGGCCGCCACCTTCATGATCCTGGGTGACGTGTGCACCCGGAACTGCACGTACTGCGCGGTGTCCCACGGCACCCCCACTGCCTTCGACCCGCTGGAGCCGGCGCGCCTCGCGGAGGCGGTTTCCCGGATGGAGCTCCAGCACGTCGTAATTACGTCGGTCGACCGGGACGACCTGCCCAACGGGGGCGCCGAGGCCTTCGCCGGCTGCATCAGCGAGATCCGTCGCCGGCTTCCCGACACGACGGTCGAGGTGCTTATCCCCGACTTCAAGGGCTCCGAAGTAGCCCTCCAGATCGTGATGGACGCGCGGCCCGACATCCTCAATCACAACCTCGAGACCGCCGAGCGTCTCTATCGTTTGGCCCGCCCTGGCGGGAGATACGACCGGGCGCTCCGCTTGCTGGCGAACGCGCGCCGCATGGCTCCTGCTGGCCTCACGAAATCGGGCGTCATCCTGGGCATGGGCGAGGAGTGGGACGAGGTCCTGGTCTGCATGCGGGATCTCCGCCGGAGCGACGTCAATATTCTGACCCTGGGACAGTATCTCCGTCCGTCCGGCAGCCACATGCCGGTTGCCCGCTACTACACGCCGGCGGAGTTCGCTGAGCTCCGTGAGGTCGGCCTGGCACTCGGCTTCACGCACGTCCAGGCCAGCCCGCTGACTCGGTCTTCCTACCACGCGTGGGAACAAGTGACCGCCGCGAAAGGCGGCGGTCATCAGCTCGAGGTGTCCCCCTGAGTACCGCAAGAGGCCAACGGGGAGCCCGCTCCGAGCGTAGCGAAGCAAGCCCCGAGCCTGGCACGGAAGAGCGCGCAATGGCCGAGCCCACCGCTATCCGACCCAAGCCAAAGTCAAAAGGACTCGACCCAGCCCGGGCGGAGGAGTACCGCCGCTGGCTCCGGCAGATGTTGCTCATCCGCCACTTCGAGGAAAAGGCGGGAGAGGCGTATAGCCTGGGGAAGATCGGCGGCTTCTGCCACCTCTACATCGGCCAGGAGGCGGTGGCCGTAGGAAGCCTCGGCGCGCTGGGTCCCAACGACTACATCACCTGCTCCTACCGTGAGCATGGGCATGCGCTTGCCCGCGGGATCACCGCTCGGGCAGTGATGGCGGAGCTCTTCGGCAAGGCGCCGGGCTGCTCCGGGGGCAAGGGCGGCTCGATGCACTTGTTCGACGCCTCGCTCGGCTTCCTCGGGGGTCACGCGATCGTGGGAGCTCACATTCCGCTGGCTACCGGAATGGCGTTCGCAGCCAAGTACCGGAACACCGACCAGGTGTCGGTCTGCTATTTCGGGGAGGCCGCGGTCAACAACGGCGCGTTCCACGAGGCCCTCAACATGGCCGCGCTGTGGAAGCTGCCGGCGGTCTACCTCTGCGAGAACAACCGCTACGGCATGGGGACCGCGCTCGAGCGGGCCAGCGCGCTCTACGACATCTCGGAGCGGGCCTGTTCCTACGACATGGCCAACGAGGTGGTGGACGGCCAGGACGTGCTCATCATGAACTCGGCAATGGAGCGCGCGGTCCAACGAGCGAGAAACGAGAAGCTCCCCACCCTGCTCGAAGTGCGCACCTATCGGTTCATGGGCCACTCGATGTCCGACCCGATCCACGGCCACTACCGCACCCGCGAAGAGGTGGAGGATCAGCGAAAGCGGGACCCGATCTCGGTCTGGTCGCAGCGGCTCATCGCCGACGGCATGATGGATGAGGGATCCCTGCGGGCGATGGACAAGAGTGTGGTGGAAGAGGTGGAAGACGCGTACCAGTTCGCCGACCAGGCGCCGGATCCGGAGCCGGAGGCGTTGTTCACCAATGTCTACGCGAATCCATAGAGCTGTCATCGTGAGCGGAGCGAAGGATCTCTCCGGTCGCGAGCATAGAGATCCTTCGCTCGCTGCGCTCTCTCAGGATGACCACCGCCCGGCGCTGCGGTTCCCATTGGAGAGGCGGTCTTGATGGCGGTGGTCACCTACAGGGACGCCCTCAACCAGGCACTCCGTGAGGAGATGCAGCGGGACCCGTCCGTCTTCCTCATGGGAGAGGAGGTCGGGGTCTACCAGGGCGCCTACAAGGTCAGCCGCGGACTGCTCGACGAGTTTGGTCCCATGCGGGTGGTGGACACGCCGATCACCGAGCTTGGCTTCGCCGGCGTTGGTGTCGGCGCCGCCATGGTGGGACTCCGACCGGTCATCGAGTTCATGACCTGGAACTTTGCCCTGCTCGCCGTGGACCAGCTGATTAACTCCGCCGCCAAGATGCGCTACATGTCCAATGGCCAGGTCGGCGTGCCGGCGGTGTTCCGCGGGCCCGGCGGCTCGGCACTTCAGCTGGCGGCACAGCACTCCCAGGCCTTCGAGAGCTGGTATGCCCACATCCCGGGGCTCAAGGTCGTGATGCCGGCCACGCCGGCCGACGCCAAGGGGCTGCTCAAGAGCGCGATCCGGGACGACAACCCCGTGATCTTCATGGAGAACGAGATCCTCTACAACCTGAAGGGCGAGGTCCCGGACGAGGAGTTCCACATCCCGCTCGGCCTCGCCGACGTCAAGCGCGAGGGCAAGGACGTCACGATCGTGGCCTGGAGCCGCTCCGCCGTCACGTCATTGGCCGCGGCCAAGACGCTCGCCGAGGAAGGCATCGAGGCGGAGGTGGTCGATCCCCGCACCCTGCGTCCGCTCGACGAGGACACGATCTTCGACTCCGTGCGCAAGACCAACCGCTGCGTCGTCGTCGAGGAGGGCTGGCGCTATGCCGGCTTCGGCGCGGAGATCGCCGACCGCGTGCAGCGCGAGTGCTTCGATTCCCTCGACGCGCCCGTCA
>JAXDMF010000175.1:0-7203 GCA_034666205.1 Gemmatimonadales bacterium | reverse complement strand
AGCCCAACCCCAACCTGGTTTGGAAGGACACAGTGCTGGTGCCGGCGGGAAGCACGGTGGATATTCTGCTCGACCCGTCCAACCCCGGCCGCTGGATGGCGCACTGCCACATCGCGGAGCACCTGTCGGCGGGGATGATGATGCCATTTACCGTGGAGTAGGATCGCAATGCGCCTGACTACCCTCGCACTCGCCTTCGTCACCCTTCTCACCCGCACGCTGCCGGCCCAGCGCCCCGACTCGCTTTCGGAGGAGGTGCGGAAGTACGTCGCGGTGGACACCGCCGTGATTGCGCTGACTCACGTGCTCTTGCTGGATGGTACCGGGGCGGACCCGCAGCCGGACCAGACGGTCATCATCCGGAATGGGCGCATTGCTGCCGTCGGCCCCGCGGCTGGAGTGCCCATTCCCGACGGCGTCCGCACGATGGACCTGAGCGGTCACACGGTCATCCCCGGGCTGATCGGGATGCACGATCATCTGTTCTACACCGCCGCCGGCGGACGAGCAGTTCAGATGTCCTACACCGGGCCGCGGCTCTATCTGGCCTCAGGGGTAACGACCATCCGCACCGCGGGGAGTCGCGCCACCTACGCCGAGATCAACCTGCGGGACAACATCGGCCGTGGCCTGGTCCCCGGCCCCCGAATCCACCTGACCGCGCCCTATATCACCGGGGCGGCCGGCGGCGGAAGCATGGACGTGGTGACGACGCCGGCAGAGGCGCGCCGGTTCGTGGCCTACTGGGCCAGCGAAGGCGCCACCTGGATCAAGGCGTATACCGACATCGGCCGGGCGGAGCTGGGCGCCGCGATCAGGGAGGCACACAGGCGTGGGCTCAAGGTGACGGGCCACCTCTGCTCGGTCTCCTTCCGCGAGGCGGTGGCGCTGGGAATCGACAATCTCGAGCATGGCATGCTCACCGCTTCTGACTTCGATCCATCGAAGCAGCCCGACGTCTGTCCGGTCACGATCGTCGGTCGAAACAATCAGGCAGATCCCAAAGGAGAGGTGGCCCGGGCCACGATTCAAGCGCTGGTGAAGCACGGTGTGTCCATGACGTCCACCCTGGCAGTGTACGAGCCGTTCGTTGCCAACCGCCCGACGAAGGAGCCGCGAGTCCTCAACGCCATGGCGCCCGAAGTGCGGGCCAGCTACATGAAGGTCCGGCAGGAGATCGACTCCAGCGGCGCGGGTCCCATTACGGCGGAGGGACTGGCAAGCTCCATGGCATTTGAAAAGGAGTTCGTCGAGGCGGGCGGGCTCTTGGGCGCCGGCGTGGACCCGACCGGACTCGGTGGCGCACTGGCCGGCTATGGCGATCAGCGGAACTACGAGCTCTTCATCGAGGCGGGCTTCACCCCCGCCCAGGCGATCCGGATCATGACATTCAACGGGGCCAAGATCCTCGGCGTGCAGCAGCGGCTCGGCTCGGTGCAACCGGGCAAGCTCGCCGACCTGGTTGTACTCAAGGGGGACCTGGCAGTCGATCCGAAGGTCATTCGCAGTCCGACCCTGGTCTTCAAGGATGGGATTGGCTACGACTCGGCCAAGCTGATCGGGTCGATCGAGGGGCGAGTCGGAATCGACTAGCCTACAGATACCGCGCGACTGCCATCGCCCCGGCCGCGACGGCGAGGTACTCGCCTCCCGTAAAGCCTCGGCCAAGTTCTCGCTGGAGGCGGTGGCCCGGCGGGCCGGGGTCGCCCGGATGACGGTCTACCATCAGTTCGGCTCGCTGGGCGGGCTGCTGGAGGGGCTCTGCGATTCCCTGGCCATCGCGGGTGGGATGAATCATCTGGCCGATGCCTTCCGCCAGCCCGATGCGCTCGCGGCACTGGACCAGTTCATTGCGGTATTCGTGGGCTTCTGGGAGTCGGACCGACCGATCATACGAGGCCTGGGCGCCCTCGCAGTGCTGGATCCTGAGTTCGCCGTGGTGCTGGAAGAGCGCTATAGCTGGCGGCGGAGGGGGGTGCGAGCGCTGCTCGAGCGGTTGGCAAAGCAGACCGGCCGGCCCAAGCCCAAGGAAATGGATGACGCAGCCGATCTGCTCTACCTGTTCACCAGCTTCTCCACTTACGACACTCTGGCCACATCGAAGCGAAGCACCGAGAAGGTAACGAGGTTGGTGCAGCGCTTGGCCCGAGAATCGCTTGGCGTCTCCTGACTCACTCGTCGTACCGATCGTGGTGCCGGACCCAGGCCATGGTGTGGGGGAGACCGGCCTCATCGCGGCCCTTCGGCACCAGGTCGAGAAGCCGGTAGGTGCCCATCATGACCTCGACTCCCCGGCCGTAGGTCGAGTAGGTATGGAAGACATCGCCGGCATCGTTCCGGTAGAACATGCTGATGCCGGGGGCCTCCTCGCTCGGGAAATTCTCCATCCTGTAGTTGTAGGCTACCTTCCCTTTTGCCATCTCCGCTTTGGTGAAGGACACGCCGTAGTCGAAGTTGAAATCGTTGCCGGCGGACGACACCCACGAGAACCCCCAACCCATACGTTTCTTGAAGGCCTCGATCTGGCTGAGGGGCGCGCGCGAGACTGCGACGAACGTCACGTCCCGATGGGCAAGATGCACCAGGGCCCCGCCGACATGATCGGCCATGTATGAGCAGCTGGGGCAGCCCTCGTTCCAGCCGGGGCCAAACATGAAGTGCTGCACGATGAGCTGGTTGCGCCCCTCGAACAGGTCAGCCAGGCTCTGATTCCCGCCGGCCGCTTCGAAGACGTAATCCTTATCCACACGCACCCAGGGCAGGCTCCGGCGCTCGGCGGCGAGCGCGTCGCCCTGGCGGGTGTAGCTCTTCTCCTCGAGCAGCAGCTTTTTGCGAGCCTCGAGCCACTCGGCCCGGGACACGACCTCTGGTATTGCAATCTTCACTGTTGTCATGACGACATCTCTCGCGGGTTGACGTTGTGATTGCCTGAGCTACCGCGACCGGCCCCAAGCTTGACCAGCAGCCCGGTCAGACCAGCCGTGGACACTACGCCGGCGATGGCCAGCATTCCGACAGATGCGCACGCGGGGCACATAGGTCCTCCTAATCAGTCCGACCGATCACTCTCGACGAACATCTTGAGCTTGCTCAACGACTCATCCCACTGCCGCGAGATCAGATCCAGCGACCGCCGCGCCTCCTCCAGCCGCCGCCGCTCCAGGCGCCAGAGACTCTCCTTCCCCTGACGGCTGGAGCGCACTAGCCCTGCACCGGCAAGCACCCGCAAGTGTTTCGTGACCCCTTGTCGGCTGATCCCCGATCCCGTCGTAAGCCGCGAGATGGACATCGGCTCACCCCGGCCCAGCCGGGCCAGGAGCCGGAGCCGGAGCTCGTCGCCCAGCGCGGCGAAGACCGGCGCAGGTGTCGCAGCCCTACGCCGCTGAGGCAACGTATTTCCGCAAGCTTTCGAGCTGTCCGGTCCACCCCTGGTCGTTCTCTCGGTAGGCCTTGCCCCGGCGAGCGATCGGAATGCGATCGAATCCGGTTTCCGTGACCGTGAGTCGGGTACCCTCGGGCACCTCCTCCAGCTCGAAGACCACCAACGTGGTGGGCTCGGCAGGATCGGGGTTGGAATTGCCACCGGGTTGCCAGCGCCAGGAGAAGAGCCGCTCCGGCTCCATCTGCTCGACAGTGGCTTCGAAGGTCAGATGCTCGTAGCCGGGGTAGGTCATGGGCCCCCGAACCTTGCGGCCCGCGGTGAACGGTCCTTCCAGTCTGGCTTGAAACCATTCTCCGAACTGGGCGGAATCGGTCAGGGCGCGCCAGACCTTGGATCGGGGTGCGCGCAGGACGATGGTCTTTTGAATTCGATCGGTGCTCTGGGCCATAGTGGCTCCGCTAGTGGTACTCATAGGCAACCTCCTGGTTGCCTGACAAGCTAAACAACGCAGTCCCGATACGCAACCCCTTGGTTGCCTATAGCCCCACTGACCCCCGGCTGGCTCGCCGCCCTGCTGCCCCAGCCCTATCTTTAGCCGGAGCACATGTTCACCCGACTCCTGCTTTTCCCACCCGCGGCCCTGGCCCTGGCGGCTCTCCTTCTCCTCACCGCCTGCGACCAGTGGGCCCTCTTCGTCAACACTGATGGGGTGCTTTCCGTCTCGATCTTCAGCGACGGCTCCCAGCCCCAGGACCGCTTTCGCGTACGGGTGCGCCAGCCCGACGGCACCATCAGAGTCCTCGACCTGCCGGCATCCGGTGCCTTGACCCTGAGCGGGGCGGCGGGGAGCACGGTAGAGCTGACGCTGCTCTCGCCGGAAGGCTGTCAGGTCTCGGCTCCGAACCCCCGCACGGTCAGCCCCGGCGCCGATCAAACCGTAGGCGTCGTGTTTGATGTCGATTGCGGAAAGGGAACCGCGATCCAGCCCCGGGTGACCCAGATCCATGCCTGATACCAGACTGATCGGCCGGTGATCGAGGTCGAGACCCTCCACCACGTCAGCCTCTCGGTTACCGATCTCGCCCGGGCGAAACAGTTCTATGGCCGGGTGCTCGGGCTGCGGGAGATTTCACGACCCCCATTCGACTTTCTGGGAGCATGGTACCAGCTGGGCGATCGCCAGCTCCACCTCATCGTCCATCCGGGAACCCGGACGCTCCGCGGGACCACCGAGATCGAGTCGCGTGAGGGACACCTGGGTATTCGGGTGCGGAGCTATCGCAAGACGCTGGAGCACCTGAAGGCGCAAGGCGTGCCCGTTCGGGACCGACCCCACAACCTCACGCCGTGGCCCCAGATCTACGTCACCGATCCGGACGGTAACGTGATCGAGCTCAACGCGGAGCGGCTCGATTGAGCGAGATCGCGGCGCTCTTTCACCGGCTCTCCTACGGGGTCTACGTCGTGGGCGTTGCGGACGGCGATCGGCGTGACGGGTTCACCGCCGCATGGGTGATGCAGGCATCGTTCGATCCTCTGCTGCTGGCGTTGAGCATCAACTCCAGTAACGCCTCCTACGAGCTGCTCCACGCGGGGGGCGGATTCACGGTGAACGTATTGAAGCAGGGACAGCTGGACCTGGCCCGCCGGTTCGGCACCCGGTCGGGCCGGAACGAGGACAAGCTGGCGGGAGTTCGCTGGAGACCCGGCCGCTGCGGAGCCCCCATTCTCGAGCAGGCGCTGGCCTACTTCGACTGCGAGCTCGCGGGGCGCCACCGAGCCGGCGATCACGAGCTGGTGCTCGGCCGGGTGGTGGAAGGAAAGATCCTCGACCCGGGTGCGACGCCGCTCACCTATGCCGACACCGGGGATATGGATGGAAGCGCCGATCTCTACCCCACCAGCTTCTGAGAGGTCAGAATGAACCTACGTATCTTGGCCTGGGGACTCGTTGCGCTGGGGCTGCCGGCTCGCGGCGCCGCGCAAGCCTCTGACACCTCCTCTCACCGCATCGCCATCCGCGCAGCCCGGCTCATCGACGGCCGGGGAGGCGCGCCGCTCCTGAACCCCGTGATCATCGTGGACAGCACCCGCATCACGGCGGTGGGAGCTCGGCTGCCCATCCCCCCGGGGACCAGGGTCATCGATCTCGGGAACGCCACGTTGCTCCCGGGCCTGATCGACTGCCACACGCATATCACCGGAGGAGACCCCGGCGACTACTACGAGAGCCTCTTTCGCAGGAGTCCCATCGATTACGCCGTGGCCGCTCCTACCTTCGCCCGGCGCACGCTCGAAGCCGGGTTCACGACGGTGCGGGATGTGGGGAGCGGCGAGTTCATCGACGTGGCGTTGCGCCGTGCCATCGATTCCGGGTTGGTGGTGGGCCCTCGCATGCAGGTCGCGACGCTCGCCATCGGCTCGACCGGCGGGCACAACGACATCGTGGGTTTCTCACCCTACATCAAGTTCGGCCAGTTCTCCGGGGTCGCCGATGGAGTGGATGAGATCCGCAAGCTGGTCCGTTTCGAGGTGAAGAACGGGGCAGACGTCATCAAGCTCATCGCCAGCGCCGGGGTGCTCACGGAAGAGCAATCGGTCGGCGCCCCCCAATACTCTCAGGAAGAGATGAACGCCGCCGTTCAGGAAGCCGCCCAGTGGGGGCGCAAAGTGGCGGCACATGCCCATGGCGCCGAGGCCATCAAGCGGGCGGTGCGGGCCGGCGTCGCATCGATCGAGCACGGCAGTCTGCTCGATGATGAGGGCATCCGGCTCATGAAGGAGCGAGGCACCTATCTCGTGGCCGATATCTACAACGACGATTATATCCTCAGCCAGTACAAGCGACTGAATTTTCCCCAGAAGATCCTCGACAAGGAGGCTCTGGTCGGGAAGCAACAGCGGGAGAATTTTCGCCGGGCGGCGCGCGCCGGAGTAAAGATTGCCTACGGCACCGACGCTGGGGTGTACCCGCACGGCTGGAACGGGAAGCAGTTCGTGTTCATGGTCCGCTACGGCCTCACCCCGATGCAGGCCATCCAGTCGGCTACCACGAGCGCGGCGGACCTGCTGGGCTGGACGGACAAGGTCGGCGCGGTCGCACCCGGGCTTTACGCCGATCTCATTGCGGTCGACGGAGACCCACTCTCGGACATCACCGAGCTCGAACGGGTGAAGTTCGTGATGAAGGGTGGAATCGTCTACAAGGACTCGAGGGAGCGGCTCGCCGGTCGATGACGTTGCGCCGGCTCGCACCGGCCTGCAGGTTATGCGTTACCAGAGGAACCAACGGAGACACCATGAAGGAACCCCACTACCCAGCGCTGAACACCAAGGAGTTTATCGCCAAGTGGCACAGCGCCCTCGAGCAGCACCTGATCACCGAGCTGGCCGAGATCCTGCCACGACTAGCCGCCGCACCGCGGGGCAGCGATCTCGGGGCGGAGCAATACGCCGCGTTGGCGCACCACCTGGCTTACGCACTACAGGTGGCGGGGAACTCGGGCAGCGGCGGCGTGCAGGAGGCCCTAGCGTACTTGAAGCAGGCTTCCGCGACGACGGACGAGATACCGCAGCCCGACTGACATCCTGGCACCGGAGACCCACCTAATGCGTCTTTACCTCTCGCTGCTCGCCAGCCTGGTCATCCTCGCGCCCAAGCTCCAGGCCTCCGGTGATCCCCATCCGCACCGGGTGACCATCCTGTACGATGCATTCGGTGGACGCCCCGGACTCATCCGGGACTGGGGCTTTGCCGCGCTGGTCGAATACGGCGGCAAACGGATTCTCTTCGACACCGGGAACAACGCCGAAATCTTTGC
>JAXDMF010000174.1:0-4732 GCA_034666205.1 Gemmatimonadales bacterium | reverse complement strand
GTTGATGATGTGTGGGTTATTGGTTTTGCGGGGTGATTGGGCTGCGGCATGGGCCGCGGCCGCGGCCAGCTCGTTGGACTTGCCGATGACGAAGGTGTCGAAGGTGTACCGCTCGTTGAGCGGCTGGGTGCTCGGGTTGATCTGCACCCCGGCGACCGCCGGAGTCGACGGGGCCACGAAGAAGTCCATCTGCGGACGCTTCTGCCGATCCTCGTTGACCCGGAACACGATCGACGTCGGCTGGCCCAGCACGGGCTCGGCGAGCCGCGAGAGGAGCGTCGCGTGCTTCGTCTCGTTCCACTCGACCGCGAACTGATCCGGCGCGCCGATGATGAGACGACCCTCGTCGAGGGCGATAGCCTCGGTGGGCTCGAGCCACGTTCGAATCGTGTGGTCGGGAAGTTCGCGATGCGCCTCGTCGAGAATGCGCTTCCAAGCGTCTTTAGCGGACAGCTGCATCGGAACTCGAAAACGGAAGGAATTTTTTCTAGGGCGAGAGATGTTACGGGCGGGGTGTTGAAAAGTCAATCGGGGCTTGACACGGCGGAAATGACGGAAATGACGGGAAAGGCGGGAAGGACCGAAAAGAAAAAATTCGATCTCTGATTTTCAGGATTCTCCTTCCGCCCTTCCCGTCATTCCTGTCTTTCCACCCTCTCAACTTGACCCCGTCCCTCTCCTCCGACTAACTTCCCCGGCTCACTTTGGAGGATTCTCCGGATGAAGCCCTCGTATCGGCCACGGAACAAGCGCCGGATTACCAAGCACGGATTCCGCGCTCGCATGGCCACGCGCTGGGGCCGAGCCGTTCTCTCGCGCCGCCGGAAGAAGGGGCGGAAGCGGCTCACCGTGTCGCTGCCGTCGAAGCACGGAGGCTCCTGACGCCTTCGGCGCGCCTGCCGCGGGCTCATCGGCTCGCGCGCGCGTCCGACATTCGCCGCTGCCTGACGCATGGCCGCCGCCGCCGCTCCGAGCACCTGGATATAATCTGGATGGACAACCAAACGGGCCAACCACGGATGGGACTGATCGTCCCCAAGTTCCAGACCTCCGCGGTGGCCCGCAATCGTCTGCGCCGGCGGTTGCGGGAGATCTGGCGGCAGGAGATCCAGCAGCGACAGCCGGCCTGGGATCTGGTCATTCGGGCCCGGCGAGAGGCATACGCCGCCGACTTCGATGCCCTGCGGACCCAGCTTCGTGTCTGGCGCGAGGCCGTTCTGGGCGCCGAGTGAATCGCCGTGCTGAAGATCTGGCTATTACCGCGGCACCTGCTGGCCGGACTGGTCCGGGGTTACCAGCTCGTCATCTCCCCGGTTCTGCCGCCGAGCTGTCGCTTCACGCCCTCCTGCTCTCAATACGCGCTCGAGGCGATCATGCGGCACGGGGCAGTCAGGGGTACCTGGCTGTCCGCGCGCCGGCTGGTCCGCTGTCATCCGTTTCATCCGGGCGGGTTCGACCCCGTCCCTTGACCTAGTGATCTGAGTCCATGGACCGCCGTACCATCTGGGCGATTCTGCTGATGATGGCCATCGCAGTCGCTCCAGCGATCTTTCTGAAGAAACCGCAGGGAAGCGCGGAAGCGGGGAAGCGGGGAAGCGAAACCGCCGTCCCAGCGGACAGCTCTGCTGCCAACGCTCTCACGCCGAATCGAGACACAACTAAGGCAGTTACTTCCCCGCTGCCCCGCGTACCCGCTGCCCCGCCTCGCGCCGACGGCGCGACCGACGACACCGTCCGGGTGAGCTCTCCACTCTACACCTACGGCATCAGCACCCGCGGCGCCCGCCTGGTCGAGGCGACGCTGCCGCGCTATCGCTCGATGGAGCCGACGGAGCGCGGCAGGGCGGCGCAAATTCTCCCGCCCGACAGCAAGCTGCTCGGCCTCACTCTGGTGTTGGGCAAGGACACTATCCCGCTCGACGATTGGCCCTTCACGGCGTCGGCCGAAAGTGTCCAGGTCAAAGGCCCGACGCCGCTGCGGCTGAGCGCGTCGCGGGATGGGGTGAAAGTCGACCTGACCTACACCTTTCATCCCGACGACTATCGCATCGACGTGGACGGCCAGGTCACCGGTGTCGGTCCCAACGGCGGGCTCCTCCTTGTCGGGATGGGTCCCACGCTGGCCAACACCGAGGCAAACTCCACTGAGAACCACCGCGCCCTCGCGCTCGTCACCAAGCACAGCGAGACCGAACGGACGGATCTCGCCGGGCTCAAGCCGGGTGAGCCCAAGACGGTGAGTGGGCCGCTGGAGTGGGCAGCGATCAAGTCCAAGTACTTCGTCACCGGCGTGCTCGCGTTCGACAGCACGGGTGGCGCAATCAGTGGTGTCACCGCTACCGCCCCTGCCACGGCGGGCAAGCGGCCCGACCGAGCGGACGTACGCCTCAGCTTGCCGTTACCTCCGAGCGGCGCCGTCAGGTATACGGTCTACGCCGGCCCGATGGAGTACGATCGCCTGCACCGGATCGGCCACGGCTTTGACGACGTGAATCCCTATGGCTGGCCTGGGTTCCGGACCATCATCCGGCCGGTCGCTGCGGGCGTCCGCTGGCTCCTGGTCTGGATGCACGAGCACCTGCACCTGGCCTACGGCTTCGTGCTCGTGATCTTCGGGGTCCTGGTGCGGCTGCTGCTCTGGCCGCTGAACCAGAAGGCCATGCGCGCGAACATGCAGATGCAGGCGGTGCAGCCGCTCATGAAGGACATCCAGGAGCGGTACAAGAACGATCCGCAGAAGGTCCAGCAGGAGATGTTCAAGCTCTACAAGGAGCACGGAGTAAACCCCCTGGGGGGTTGCTGGCCCATGCTCCTTCCCATGCCGGTGCTCTTTGCCCTGTTCTTCGTGTTCCAGAACTCGATTGAGCTCCGGGGTGCGTCGTTCGCCTGGCTCCCGGACCTGTCGCGACCGGATCCGCTCTACATCATCCCGGTCATCATGGGAATCTCGATGTTCGGGCTCAGCAAGGTGGGACAGGTCGGCATGGAGCCGAATCCGCAGATGAAGATGATGCTCTACGTCATGCCGGTGATGATGACGTTCCTGTTCCTCAACTTCGCCTCGGGGCTCAACCTTTACTACGCGGTGAGTAACATTGCCAGCATCCCCCAGCAGTGGATGCTGGCCCGGGAGCGGCAAAAGCGAACGGCAAAGGCGATCGTCGAGGTGAAGACGCGCTCGCCGGGGAACAAGCCGGTGAAAGTTAAACACAAGGCCTGACCCCCAGGTGGAGTCCCCAGCCGCCCAGCCGCCCGCATTGGTTCCCTCATGCTTTCCGACCCGATCGTAGCACTGGCCACGCCGCCCGGGCGCGCCGCTCTCGCCGTCATCCGGCTCAGCGGTTCGGGGGCGTTCGACGTGGCCGCTCGGGTCATCACCGGGTTCCAGGCGCATCCGGCCCGGCGCGCCACTCTCGCCTCCTTCCATGAACCCGACGGCCAGCCGGTCGATCGCGGGTTGTACACGACATTTCTCCGGCCCCACAGCTACACCGGCGAGGATCTGGTCGAGCTCTCCTGTCACGGCGGGCTCCTCGTTCCCGGCCGGCTTCTGGCGGCCCTTCATGCCGCGGGAGCTCGGCCCGCCGCGCCCGGTGAATTCACCCGGCGGGCGGTACTCAACGGCAAGCTCGACCTGATACAGGCGGAGGCGATAGGGGACCTGATCGATGCGACGGCCCCAGCCCAGGCGCATGCGGCGCTCCACCAGCTCGAGGGCGGGCTCTCGCGCCGTCTCGCGGTCCTGCGCGAGTCGCTGATCGAGATCCAGGCGCTCCTCAGCTACGACATCGATTTCCCCGAAGAAGACGACGGCCCGGTGGCGCCCGCGCGGATTGCCGGTCAGATCGAAGCTGCGGCCGCCCAGATCCGTGGACTGGTGGCGACCGCGCCTTCGGCCGAGCGCCTGCGCGAGGGGGCGTTGATGGTGTTCGCCGGCCGGCCCAATGCCGGGAAATCCTCCCTCTTCAACGCGCTCCTCGGCAGCGAACGGGCGCTGGTGACCGAGATTCCGGGAACCACGCGTGATGCCATCGAGGCCCACACCGATTTCCTGGGGTGGCCGGTTCGCCTGGCCGACACGGCCGGACTGTGGAATGCACCAGAGAAAATCGAGCGGATGGGTGTCGAGGTGAGCCGCCGCTATCTGGCGGCGGCCGATCTAGTGCTGCTTTGCGTCGAGGCCGGACGTGAGGTGGGCAAAGACGAAGATGCGATTGCTGGGGCGCGCCCCACCCTGCTGGTGCGGACCAAGTCTGATCTGGCAGCCGAAGCAGGCCAAGGGATCGCCGTCTCAGCGCTCACGGGCGAAGGACTCGGGGTGCTTCGCCGGGCCGCGGCGGAACGGGTGTTCGCCGATCGGATAAACCTGGCCGATCTGGAGCCGGGGCTGACCCGTGAGCGGCACCGGACCACACTGAGCCGTGCGCTGGTTGCGCTCGGGGGCGCGGTTCCTCACCTCGGCAGCGGCGGGGATGCGGTGCTGGCCGCCCACCACGTTCGGCAGGCCGCCGATGCGCTCGAGGAGCTGCTCGGCTTCATTGATATCGAAGAGGTGCTCGACCGGGTGTTTGGGAGCTTCTGCGTCGGGAAGTAAAGCGTGAGCAGTAAACAGTAAACTGGGGTGGCGGTGCGGCCCGTTCACTGTTCACTGTTCACTGTTTACGCTGTTTGTATCCCCCTCGCCGCATCTTCCGCCGTCTGGAAATCCTGGGCCGGGGCACGGACCGCCTCC
>JAXDMF010000173.1:0-4666 GCA_034666205.1 Gemmatimonadales bacterium | reverse complement strand
CGCCTCGCGCCGCGTCCCAGACGCTCGCCGCCGACACCGGCACCGGGGGTCCGCGACTGTCCGGGCTGGCCGTGAGCTTTGCCGCCGACTCGACCATCGTCACGCCCGCCGACACCGGCGACCGACGACCCAAGGCGGTGGAATACAGCAACGGGTACGGCACGCGGCTCGCTATCCACCGCTACGCCAGCTACGCCGAGCTGCCCCTGTTCGCGACCGAGTACGTGCTGGGGGAGAAGATCCTGAAGGACGAGCGCGCCGGGCAACGGGCTCCGTCGGGCACCCGGTCGGCACATACCATCGTGGCCGGGGCGCTGGGCGCATTGTTCGCGGTGAACACGGTGACCGGTGTCTGGAACATGATCGAGGCCCGCCACGATCCTTCGGGCCGTACCCGGAGGAACCTGCACGGACTCAGCATGCTCCTCGCCGACGCGGGCTTCCTCTATACAGCGTCCCTGGCTGGAGGCGCGAAGGAGAGCATTGACGGGGCCAACCGGCACCGCAATGCCGCAATCGCCTCCATCGGGGTCGCCACTGCCTCGACGCTCATGATGTGGCTCTGGAAGGACTGACGATGACGCTGGTCCACACCCTCGCGCACGCGCTCGTGCCGTGGAAATCGCTGTACTCCGATTCGAAAGTGGTGGCTTCCGTGGTTACCGGGGTCCACCTCGTCGGAATGCTCTTCGGGGGTGGGCTCGCCGTGGCGGCGGACCGCTCGACCCTTCGCGCGCTCCGGCGCGAGCCATCCGACAGAGCCCGCGCCCTGGCGGAGCTGCATGCGGTTCATCGGCCGGTGCTCCTCGCGCTCGCGGTCCTGTTCCTGAGCGGCGTCGCCCTCGCGGCCGCCGATATCGAGACCTTCCTCGGATCGCCGATCTTTGCCATCAAGCTCCTCCTCGTCACCCTCCTCCTGACCAACGGGGTGGTGCTGATGCGTACCGAGCGCGCCCTCCGGTCGGCCACCGGCGGCCCCGGGCGGGAGACTCGACTCTGGCGGCGACTCAGGACCAACGCGTATCTCAGCCTCCTGCTCTGGACCTGCACGGTCGTGGCCGGCACGGTCCTGGTGAACGCGGCGTAAGCGCCGCCGGTTCTCACCACCATCTTCCCGCATCGGATGCACCATGGACCCCAACGATACCGCACCAGCGTGCGACAGCTGTGAGCTTTCCCTCGATCGTCGCCGGTTCCTTCAGGGCGTCGGTTTCGCCTCGCTCGCAGTACTGGCCGGGCTCGGCGTTCCCCGCGGCGTAGCCCTGGCCATGACCCCGGTGCCGACGCGCGCCCGACGGCTGCTGGCTGGAAACCCCACCTACCCGATCCCGGCCGCCGACGGCGTCCAAATCGACCACGACCAGGAGGTCATTTTGGTGCGGTGGCAGGGCGCCATCTACGCGTTCAATCTCTCCTGCCCCCACCAGAGGACGGCGCTTCGTTGGAATGAGGGTGCTGGTCAGTTCCAGTGTCCGAAGCACCACTCGAAGTATCGGCCGGATGGCACCTTCGTCTCGGGGCGCGCCACCCGGGGGATGGACCGGTTCTCGATGACTCGCGCCGGCAACGAGGTCGTGGTGGACGTGAACGCCATGCACAAGGAAGATCACGACCAGGCCGGCTGGGACACAGCAGTCCTTCACGTCTGATCCCGGACCGCGACATATCCAGGAACGCCGGCGGGCGACGGCCACTCAGGTTCTGCCCGATGGCACAAGCGGAGCGATATCGGCACCTTCCCTGATACCGCGGCGGCCCGTCGTCACATCGCAGCACCCCACCTGAGCCATACGCCGTACACCATTCCCGGGAGACACGATTATGACTCCGCGATACGCGCGCTGTCTGGTCGTGCTCGGGTTCATTGGCTCGGCCACGTCTGTGAGAGCCCAGGAGACCGACAACCGCGTTGTGCTGCACGGCTTCGGCAGTTGGGCGTACGGCAAGACCAGTTGGAACAACCATTATCTGGCCGGCCGGCCCGAAGGCGACTTTCGTCACACATCCATGGCGATCAATGCGGCCGCAAAGGTCAACGACAAGTTCACCGTTCACGCCCAGGGGGAGATCCGGGAGGACGACGACGGGACTCGTACCACTCTGAGCTATGCCTTCGCCGAGTATAGGTTCTCCGATCGGATCGCACTCCGAATCGGCGAGGTGAAGCATCCGTTTGGCCTGTACACGGAGGTCTTCACCGTTGGCACTCTGCGGCCGTTCCTCGATCTCCCACAGGGCATCTACGGCCCGGTCGGGTTCGCCGGCCAGGCTTACCGGGGCGTCGGTATCACGGGAAGTGCAGAAACGGGAGCATGGACGGTCTCCTATGACGTATACGGCGGCGGAGTTGATTTGGAGAAATTTGCAGTGCCCGAGTTGTTCTATCTGGGCCAGCCGTTGGAAAGCGTGTCGAACGAGGTCGAGTTCGAGTCCACCCGCAATGTCCTCGGCGGTCGTGTGGTCTTCGCCACACCGGTCCCAGGACTGCGCTTCGGTATGTCAAGCTTCACCGGCATCCTTAACGAGCCAACGTCTCACCGGCGGACCGTCGTCGCAGGGCAGATCGATTACCGTTCCAATCGATTCACCTTGGAGAGTGAGGTCGCCTACCAGAAGCAAGTCCTCGATGAGCGGGTGACTGGCGGCTACATACAAGTGGCCTATCGCCTCACGCCCGAGTGGCAGGTGGCACTGCAGGCCGATTACGTCAAGAACACCTTCTTTGGGATCGACCCTGCCGCGGCGCCGTCGCTCCAGCATCACAAGGAAGGTGCGGTCGCGCTGAGTTACTGGCTCTCCCGAGCCCTGGTTCTCAAGGCGGAGTATCACCGCGTGAGCGGCAACCGGCTTACCGTGCCGGAACCCCAGCAGTTCGTCATCGACCTGGCCGCCGGACAGCTTCGCACCACCACCAACCTCGTGCAGTTCGGCGGACAGTTCAGCTTCTGATGCGATTCATCAGATGACCAGATCGGGCCTGACTCCATTCGCCTGGATCGGCTTGCTGGTCATCTGGCCAAGTCTCGGTCAGGCACAGGACGGCTTCCGGGTGATCGTCCATCCGACCAATCCAGTGACCGCGCTCCGCCCGGCGACTATCTCGAAGCTGTTTCTTCGCAAGCAGACGAAGTGGCCGAACGAACAGCCGGTCCAACCGGTCGATCAGGTTGAATCGTCGCCGGTCCGACGCAAGTTTTCTCAGGCCATTCACGGGATGGACGTGCCCAGCGTGAAGAGCTTTTGGCAGGAGGTGGTCTTCTCCGGTCGAGGTGAGCCGCCCCCGGAGCGCGCTTCGGACGCCGACGTCCTCGCCTATGTGCGAGTCAACCCCAACGCAGTGGGCTATATCGCAGACACCACCACCGCCGACGCGGTCAAGGTCATCATCGTCATCACCGTCACCCCGTAACCTGCGCGAGCCGGCATATGAGATGGTTGCAGGGCATCACACTCTCGACCCGGTTGATCGCCAGCTTCGTGGTGATCTGTGGGATCACTGCTCTGCTTGGTGCCTTCGCCCTCAATCGACTCGCCAGCGTGTACAAGACTGACCGCGAAGTCCAACAACGGCGGCTGCCCAGCAGCCAGGTCCTCTCCATGATGGACGGGGAGCTGGCAAAGTTCCGCATGGCGGAGCTTCAGCATGTCCTGGCAGATACACCCGGCCAGCGGAGGTGGTACGAGATCGAAATGGGCAACCTGCTCGTCGCGCTGCGGCATAATCAGACGGTGTACGAGCGACTCATCGACTCGGCCGGCGAGCGAGAGCTATATCAGGGGTTCCGGACCAACTGGGACCGCTACCTGGCCCAGCACACGCAGGTACTTGCCCTGTCCAGTGCCGGGAAGGCGGCTTCGGCCGAGGCACTCTTGCGGGGGTCGTCCCAGACCGTCTTCGCGCGCGCGAGCGGAGCATTGCAGGAGCTTATCGACCTTGCGGTGCAAGCCGGTGTCGAGGCGACGGCCCGAAGTGAGGCGAAGTATTTCGTCTCGCGAAAGGTCGTCATCACGTGCCTGCTTGCTACCCTACTGTTGAGCGCCGGGCTGGCCTATTGGCTGACCCGGTCCATCACCACGCCGCTCCGCGCGATGGTGGGTGCGACCGAACGGATCGGTCGGGGGGATCTGTCGCAGCGGGTGACACTCACGGCGCACGACGAGTTCGGGCAGTTGGCAACCTCGTTCAATCAGATGGTGGACGGACTCGCGGCCGCGCATCGGGAGTTGGCCGAGATGAATCGAGGCCTCGAGGCTCGGGTGGCCACCCGGACGGCCGAGCTGCTCGCGGTCAACGAGGACCTGGTCGGTGCGCGGGATGACGCGCAGGCGGCCAGTCGGGCCAAGAGCGACTTCCTCGCCAACATGAGCCACGAGATCCGAACCCCGATGAACGGCGTCATCGGCATGACCGAGCTGGCACTCGATACCCAGCTCAGCACCGAGCAGCGAGAATACCTGACCGCGGTCAAGTCATCCGCTGACTCGCTCCTCACCATCATCAATGACATTCTGGACTTTTCTAAGATCGAGGCGGGAAAGCTGGAGTTCGAGTCGGTCCAGTTTCGGATTCGCGACTGTCTCGGCGACGCGTTGCGCGCCATCGCGATCCGCGCCGATGAGAAGGGCCTGGAACTGGCTTACGAGGTTGCCAACGATATTCCCGACG
>JAXDMF010000172.1:0-6668 GCA_034666205.1 Gemmatimonadales bacterium | reverse complement strand
GTCCGTCGGCATCTCCGACCAACTCGTGCCATCGTAATGCGCCAGCAGCACTCGGTACGTATTCGGAAGGGTTTGGCTACCGCCCCCGAACACGTCTCCCGACGAAGTCCCCCAGACCGCGCCGATTCCGCTATTGCCGCTCGCCGGACCCGACATCTCCGACCACGACACGCCATCGTAGTGCAGAATCAGTGCTGCATTAGCCTGTAAGGCGGCCGAGGCCGCGAATACGTCGGACCCGGAGCTACCCCAGAGCCCCGTAATGAAGGCACCGGTTCGACGAAATTGTTCCGACCAGCTCTGCCCGTCGTAATGCCAGATCGCAGACGAACGCGCATCGTTGTAACCCGTCACGAACAAATCGGTGGCGGAGCTGCCCCACACGTCCAGCCCGGTGACCCCTGCCGGCAGCGGGATGGGAGTCCAGTGCGTCGCTCCAACGGAGGAGCAGGCAACGGTGAACGCGACAGAAGCTGTGGCACCGGCCGGCACGCTGACCGAGCGAGGATTGGTCCCTCCAACACTGCAGTTCCCCGCGATGCCGGAGAGCCGCACCGTGTGAGCCCCCGCGGTCACGTTGGGCAGGGTTACCATGACGTTAACCCCGATGGGCTGGCCCGTCCCGCCGTCCACCGCAAAGGCGTAACCGTCGGCATCCGGCGAGGGCCCTGTGGTGGTGGTCGTGATACGGAGAGTGCCCGCGTTCGCTGGAGGTGCGGCACAGATGACGGTGAACGCAACAGACGCCGGTGCTCCCGCCGCAACGGTGACGGTGCGGGGGTTATCTCCCTGGACCTGGCAGTTGCCCGCTATCCCGCCCAACCCGACCAGGTGGTCTCCCGGCGTGAGTCCCCCGAGCGCGGCGCCGCCACTCGCGCCGAGCGTGCCTCGATCGGTGCCGTCGAGTGAGATGATGTAGCCGTCAGCGTCGGGAGAGAGGCCACTGGTAGAGGAGGTCACCTGAAGGCTCCCGGTCGTCGCGATGCAGGTTACCGAGAACGCGACCGTCACGAGTTGCCCCACCACGATGCCTACTGTGCGGGGATTCTCGCCCGCGACGGTGCAGTTGGCCGCCATCCCGCTGAGATGCGCAGTGTGGTTGCCGGGCTCCAGATCGCCACGCTGCATAGTCGCGTTGACACCGATGGCCATCTCACCCTGGCTGTCGATGCTAAGGCTGTAGCCGTCGGGGTCGGGCTCGGTGCCGCTGGTCGAGGTGGTGATTTCCAGGGTGCCGACGGAAGGCGCGATCAGCGAATCACCACCACACGCAATGACCGTTGCGAGAGCGAGCGGGAACAGCAAGCGGATCGGACAGCGGAGTCGCGCCACGGCAGACCTCTAGACCGAGTACTGCAAGCGGGCGCACGATCCATGCCCGCCGCAGCCTTCATAGGAGCAGTTGAGATGCTTCCGGACAAGTGAGCGTCCGTGTCCTAATCAGGTTACGAGCCGTTCATCAAGCGGATGTCAAGCGAGTTGGGCGCGCTAGGCTACAGCTCGGCCCAGTCCCTCGGCTCCAGCATGGCGAGCAGCTCGGCCTCGAAGGATCCCGGTGGATAGACCGGCGCGTAGTCCCACGCCGCCAGTGGAGGCAAGCTCATCAGCACACTCTCGATGCGGGCACCGGTCGAAAGCCCGAACAGCGTCCCCCGGTCGTGGACCAAATTGAATTCCACGTAGCGTCCCCGCCTGGCCAGCTGGAACCGGCGCTCGCGCTCCCCATAGGGCACATGCCGGCGCCGCTCGACAATCGGGGCATAGGCGTCAGAGAGTGCGCTGCCGACATCGCCGATGAATTGCAGAAGCCGTTCCAGTGAAAGGCCACTCTCTCCCGTGCGCAGGTTGTCGAAGAAGATGCCCCCGACACCGCGTCGCTCCTCATTCCGGTGGGTGTTCACGAAGTAGTGATCACACCAGGTCTTGAAGCGAGCATAAAAGGCAGGATCGTGGCGGTCGCATGCTGCCTTGAGAGCTCGGTGAAAGTGAGACGCGTCATCCGGAAAGGGATAGGTTGGCGTGAGGTCGCTTCCGCCCCCGAACCAGGCGTCGATCGGCTCTCCCAGCGGATCGGTGATCTCGAAATACCGGACGTTCAAATGAACGGTCGGGACCATGGGACTTCGGGGGTGAGCCACCAGGCTGATGCCGGTGACGAAGAACCGTGACGGTTCGGCGGCGGTGGTATGCGCACCAATCCGTTGCGCCAACGGGGGCGACAGCACTCCTTCGACTGTCGAGCGGTTGACGCCTGCCTTCTCGAAGGTGGCGCCATCGGCCAGCATCCGGCTCACCCCGCCACCACCCCCCGGCCGATCCCACCGGTCTTCCCGAAATGCCCCACCGCGATCCAGCACCGTGAAAAGCTCAGTGGCCTGGTCGTGGAGCTCCTCGATCCGTAACGCCACGCGCTCGCGGAACCGGAGCGGGTCCGTCACCGCTTTCGCCATTCCCTGACCGCATCGATGAATGCCTGAGCATGGCTGACCGGCACGTCAGGCAGAATCCCGTGTCCGAGGTTGGCGATGTGCCCCTGCCCTCCGAACTGGTCGAGCATCCGCTGGGTTCGCTCGCGGATCATTGGCGGTGGAGCGTACAACCAGCAAGGATCCAGATTCCCTTGCAAGGCTACCTGCGAGGCCGGCAATCGGCGCCTGGCTTCGCTCGCGTCCGTCTGCCAGTCCACTCCAATCACATCGGCACCCGACGCAACCGCGATCTCTTCCAGCGCCCACCCCGATCCGGGACAGAAGGCGATCACCGGGACACCCGCCGTCCTGGCCAGCCGGGCAGCCTGGCTCAGATAGGGAAGCGCGAACTCGCGGAAGTCCGCCGGTCCCAGTGCGCCGGCCCATGAATCGAAGAGCTGGAGCGCCTGGGCACCCGCTTTTACCTGGGCCACCAGAAAACGACCAACTGCCTGAGCCAAGCGGTCCAGAAGCGCGTGGGCGCGAGCCGGATCCTCCACCAGCAGCCGCTTGACCACGGTGAACGACTTGGAGGCGCCGCCTTCGACCATGTAACTCATGAGGGTCCAGGGCGCACCGGCGAAACCGATCAGCGGAACCCGCCCGGACAACTCTCTCCGGGTCAACCGAAGCGCCTCGAGAACGTGGCCCAACTCTTCTTCCGGGGTGAAGTCGCGAAGCCGCGCGAAGTCCGCCGGCGACCGCAGCGGATCGGGGAAGCGGGGGCCGATGCCGTCCTCGACCGTCAGCTGCATTCCCATCGCCGCGGGAATAACCAGGATATCGCTGAAGATGATGGCTGCATCCACCCCGAGTAGATCCACCGGCTGAAGGGTGACCTCGGCGGCCAGCTCGGGTGTGCCCACCATCGTCAGGAAGTCGGCTCGCTCACGGACGGCACGGTACGCCGGCAGATAGCGCCCGGCCTGGCGCATCATCCAGACCGGAGGCCGTTCCACCGGCTCGCGGCGGCAGGCTCTGAGGAAGAGATCGTTCACCACGTCAGCGACTTGCCAGCAGCGATCGGATAGCAGAGGCAAGGGCACGGGCAGTGGGCTCCGAAGCCACCGCGGAAGGCGACCAGCCGGCGGCGCGGGCCGATGCTGCCGTCGTCGGCCCGACGGCGAGAAGCTCCGGCCGAGTGCCGCGAGGACAGGCGCGCGCAAGCAGATCGGCGACGCGCGGGCTGGCGACAACGAGTACGCTGGCTCGCGAGGCGGCCACCCGGGCTTCCGATTCCGCCGCCAGGACCGACCGGTAGCACATGATCTCATCTACGGTGATACCGTTCTGCCGAAGCTCTGCCGGCAATTCGTCGCGGTGCGCCTCCCCGCAGGGAAAGAGCACCGGCCCGGCTACCTTCTCCTCCAGCATCGCCCGGGCGAGCGCCTTGGCCGCGCCCAGCTGTCCCCGGCCCCGCGCCAGCGGGAGACGAACCGGCCCCAGGGCACCGCGAAGCGCGGCAGCTGTCTGGGGTCCGGACGCCCACACCGCGGGCGTGCTCTGATCGCCCGGCCACTCTCTGCGGCGTTCCTTGAGTCGTGCAGCGAAGAACTCCGCAGCCCTGGGAGAGGTGAACACCAGGGCGCCGTATTGGGCAACCCGGTCGATCGCGGCATCGAGCGGGGCCCAGTCGGCCGGGGGCGCAAAATTCATCAGGGGGCGTTCCTCGACTGTGACGGGAATTTTGCTGAGCGCCGCGACCAGTCCGGGAAACGCCCCGGCGGAGGCGGTAACCACCACCACGTCGGTCATCAGGGTTCGCTAACCGCGGGTGCCACCGCCGACCGCACCTCGACCAGGATTTCGGATGCACCCTGAGCAAGCAGCCGGTCGGCGAGGGCAGATCCCAGCGCGCCGGCTTCCTTCTCATCGCCCACAACGCCTTCCTCCCACCCTTCCACCACTCTGTCGCCCCGAAGCGAGACGACCCGGCCGTGCAGCCGGAGCGATGAGCGCGCGCCGCGCTGGTCCAGCTCGGCGTATGCCGCGACCGGAACCTGACATCCCCCCTCGAGGCGGCGGAGAAACCCCCGCTCGGCTGCCACCGAGAGCGCGGTCTCCGGATGGTGCACGGCCCGGCGGGCCGCGGTCCCGGCCGTCGTGTCCCCCGCGCGTACCGTGACTGCCAAGGCACCCTGCGCCGGCGCCGGAAGCATCAGCGCAGTGGGCAGTCGCTCTCCGATCCGCCCCTCGAGACCCAACCTCACCAGCCCCGCTGCCGCCAGCAGGATTCCGCTCCAGGCGGGCTGATTGTCCAACTTGGCCAGCCGGGTCTCCACATTCCCGCGAACGTCAACGACGGCGAGATCGGGTCTCGAGTGGAGTACCTGGGCCCGACGGCGAAGGCTGCTGGTCGCGACTACGCCACCCCTGGGCAAATCGCCCCACTCGAGTGGCCCCCGCCCAACGAGCGCGTCACGCGGATCTTCGCGTTGCCCGACTGCGGCCACACTGATTCCGTCCGGCAGCTGCGTCGGCAGGTCTTTGAAGGAGTGCACGGCGAGGTCGATACGGCCCTCGAGCAACGCATCGTCGATCTGCTTGGTGAACAGAGCCCGACTCCCAATGCGGGCAAGCGGGACATCCGCTACCAGGTCGCCAGTCGTCTTGATCTCGATACGCTCGGATTCGTAACCCGACTCGCGAAGCCGGGCCCGAACCCACTCCGTTTGCCAGACCGCCAGCGTGCTTCCCCGGGTGCCGATCCGAAGCGCAGAGCGACGTTGGCTCAATCCTGCCCCGCGGGGGAAACAGTACGGGCTGGGCGCTTGGATCCTGTCATTACCGGTTCCACGCCGAGGAGCTCGGCCACACGGGTCGCGGCCCGCTCGCCCGATCCCATCGCCTCGGCGAGAGACACGCCGTCCCGGTAAGTCCCCGCCAGCAGCAATCCTGGATTGCGCCGCTCGACCTCATCGGCGATGTCCTTGAAGCGGCCGTATCCGAGTACGTATTGGGGAATCGCCTTGGGCCAGACCTGAACTGAGCGGAACGTGGGCTCACCCTGGGCTCCAAGCAGGACACGCAAGTCGTCGAGCACCCGGGCAGTGAGTGTCTGAGGATCGGCCTGCACGAAGTCGGGGTCGCGCGTCCCGCCAACAAACGCGCTCAACATCACGTGTCCCTCCGGCGCCCGATCGGGGAAGATCGTGGACGAGAACACCACCCCAAGGACGCGACGGCGTTCCACTTCGGGAGTGAGGAAGCCAAATCCATCGAGCGGGTGCGACACCTGTTCCCGGCGGAAGCCGAGGGCCAGAACGGCGACCGGCGGATGAACGATGCTGGACAAGGTGGAGAGCCGCTCGCCACCGAGCAGGTCGAGGTCGATCTCATCCAGGCTGTGCGCCGGGGCCGCATAGATAACCGCATCGTAGAGCTCCGGGGTCTGCAACGCGGCTCCAACGGTCCAGCCTCCCGGGCTCTGCCGCAACTGGGTCACCGGCGAGCGAAGCCTGACCTCGGACAAGAGCTCGCGTCCCAACGCGTCCGGGAGCTCCTGAAGACCATCGCGGAACGAGATGACGTTCCCCGGACCACCTTGCCCCAGACTGTTTGCCCGAGAGCCCTTCATCATCTGCACGAAGGCCTTTACCAATGAGCCCTGGGTACGCTCCAGTACCTGAAGCCGCGGCAACGCGTGACGAATCGACAGTTGCTCGGGGTCCCCGGCAAAGGTCCCGGCCACAAACGGGTTCGCGAGGTAGTCAACCACTTCCTGGTTGAAGCGCCGGCGCACGAATGCCGCCACGCTTTCGTCAACGGCAGAGTCGCTCGCCTCCAACAGGGGCTCGCCGAAGATGGCCAGCTTGGCGGAATTGGAAAAAAGCCGGGTGGTGAGTAGCTCGGCGAGAGACATCGGCAGCCGCACCAGCCGCCCGCGCCGTACGATGTAGCGGGTCCGCGCCGCTGCCGCGGCAGTAACCCGGCGTGAGTCCAGTCCGAGCTCGGTCAGCAGCGCCGCCACACCCGCAGAGGGTGTCGCCAGGGAGTTGGGACCCAGTTCGGCGAGATATCCGTTGCGGCGTACCGATTTTATGGCGCCGCCTATTCGATCGCTCGCCTCATAAACCACGACTCTGCTGCCCCGCTGCTTCAGACGGTACGCGGCGGTGAGCCCGGTGATGCCGGCCCCCACGATCGCTATCGAGGCCATGCGGTCCTGAGGGCGGACTCGAGCACGTCGAGCTCCGCCGT
>JAXDMF010000171.1:0-3188 GCA_034666205.1 Gemmatimonadales bacterium | reverse complement strand
GTTCGGCGGCACCGGCTTGGGGCTCGCGATTTCGGTCCAATTGGTGGACCTCATGGACGGTCGAATCTGGCTCGAGAGCGAGGTCGGACGGGGAAGCACCTTCCACTTTACCGTGCGCCTGGGGCGGCCGGCCGAAGCGCCTGAGGCTACCTACCCGGAGCGCCCGGTCGAGCTACGTGGCCTGCGGGTGTTGATCGTCGATGACAATGCAACGAATCGGCTCATCCTCGAACAGATGGTGACCAGTTGGCGCATGCGGCCTCATGTGGCGACGGGAGCCGTGGACGCGCTCCGGCAATTGCGGGAGGCCAGCCAGGCGGGAGAGCCGTTTCCCCTCCTCCTTACCGACGTCAACATGCCGGACGTGGACGGCTTCACCCTGATCGAGCGAATCAAGGAGGAGCCGAGCCTCGCCAGCATCACCATCATGATGCTCACCTCTGCCGGTGAGCGAGGCGACGCCGCCCGTTGTCGGGCCCTTGGCGTGACGGCATACCTCACCAAACCGATCCGGCAATCGGAGCTGCTCGACGCCATCCTGACGAGCTTGGGGTCGGTCCCGGCGGAGCGGTCCGGACAGTTGGTCACGGTACACTCGATGCGGGAACACCGACGACCGCTGCACATTCTCCTGGCGGAAGACAACGTGGTGAATCAGACCCTCGCGACCCGGCTGCTGGAGAAGGGGGGCCATTCGGTGGTTCTGGCCGTGAATGGCCGGGAAGCGGTCGAGACCTGGAAACGCCAACGGTTCGACCTGATTCTGATGGATGTGCAGATGCCCGAAATGGGTGGATTCGAGGCCACGGCTGCGATCCGCCACGCGGAACTGGGCGGTACGATGCACATTCCGATCGTCGCGATGACCGCCCGGGCGATGGCAGGGGATCGAGAAAGCTGTCTCGAAGCCGGAATGGACGCCTACGTGGCAAAGCCAATCTCGGCCGCGGCGCTCGTCACGGCCATCGAGTCAGTGGTATCGGGCCGTCCCTCCGTCAAAGAGGAGAGGGTCAGCCCGACCGAGCCGGCCCCGCTGGACCGGCCCGCCTTGCTGGAACGCTACGCGGAGCATCATGACCTGCTGTTCGAGATCGCTGATCTGTTTGCCGCTCAAGCTCCCCGCTGGGTCGCGGCCCTGGATGCGGCGGTGGCCCGGGGCGACGCCGGCGCGCTCGCGTCCGCGGCCCATGCCCTGCGCGGCTCGGCAGCCAACTTCATGGCGACCGAAACGGTAAACGCGGCCCTCTGCCTCGAGACCGCCGCTGGGAAAGGGGATCTAAACCTTGCCGGCGACACCGTAGCGGGATTGAAGAAGAACGTGGAGCGCCTGCTCCGTGAGCTGGCCGAGATGAGCAAGAGCGGCCGGATGCCGAGCTAGGTCCCGGCCCCTGCCTCCCGGGCGCTCTGGCGAAGCGACAGGACCACGGCCAAAGCCAGCGTGGTCACGATCACGCCCAACGAAAGCAGGATCGGAAAGTGGAACCACCCACTCAGCAGCATCTTGAGGCCAACGAAGATTAGAATGAACGAGATGCCGGGTTTGAGGTACACGAACTTGTCCAGCATGCCCGCGAGCACGAAGTACAACGCGCGCAACCCGAGAATGGCGAACACGTTCGAGCTGTAAACCAGAAACGGGTCTCGAGTCACCGCGAAGATCGCGGGAATGCTGTCGATCGCGAATACCAAATCGGACCACTCCACCACGAGCACCACCAATAGCAGCGGGGTGGCAACGACCTTCCCGGTGGCCGTGCGGGTGAAAAACCTGGTGCCATCGTAGCTCGGGCTTAGCGGGATAAGGCGGCGAGCCAGGCGCACGACCGGGTTTCGCTCCAGGTCTACCCGCTCTTCCTTCTGGGTGAGCATCCGGATTCCGGTCACGACCAGAAGGGCGCCAAAGACGTACACGATCCAGCTGAAGCGGTGAAGCAGGAACGCGCCCAATCCGATCATAATGAGCCGCATCACGATTGCGCCCAGGATCCCCCACTTGAGAACCTTGGGCTGGGCATCGGCTCGCACACAGAAGTAGGTGAAGATCAGGAGGAAGACGAACAGATTATCGACGCTGAGCGACAGCTCGATGAGATAACCGGTGTAGTACTCCAGTGCCTGTTGGGTGCCCTCCCGCCATAGGATGAACAAACCAAACCCAAGCGCCAGCAACACCACCCCACCGCTCCAGCTGAGAGCTTCCTTCAGCGTAAGGACATGGCTACGGCGGTTGAGTACCCCCAGGTCGAGGACCAGGAGGGCCAGCACCAAGCCGGTGAAGCCCAGCCACACGACGGGAGGGTGGCTTCCCACTCAGCGGTCCGTGGCCATGGCCTCGAGCCGTGCGACCCGCTCCGAGGTCGGAGGATGGGTGCTGAAAAGCTTGGAAACGACGCCTCCCTGGGCCGCCAGCGGGTTGACCTGTGCCAGGGGGGCCACGGCCGGCGCCACCCGCATCGGGATCCGGTGCGCCAGGTCATCCAGCCGGATAAGTGCGTGGGCCAGCGGCATGGGCCGGCCCAGGATCTGGGCTCCCACCCGATCGGCCTCGAACTCTCGCTGGCGCGACACGGCGAACTGGATGAGCATCGCACCGATCGGTGCCAGCAGGATCAAACCCAGCTGGGCGAACGGGTGGCCGCCATCGTCGTCCTGGCCACCCCCGAACATCAGCAGATAGGGCAGGTTGCTGAGTGCGCCGGCAATGCCGGCCGCCACGGTTGTGATCAGCATGTCCCGGTTCTTGACGTGGGCAAGCTCGTGGGCGATCACGCCCTCGAGCTCCTCCGGCGGGACGTACTTGAGGATGCCGGTGGTCACCGCCACCACCGCGTGCTCCGGGCTTCGTCCGGTGGCCAACGCGTTCGGCTGCTCGTGGGGCGCGATGGCGACCCTGGGCATGGGAAGGCCGGCTCGCTGACGCAGGCGATCGACCATGGCGTACAGCTCCGGGGCCTCCTGGGCGGTGACGACCTGCGCGCCGTACATCCGCAGGACCAGACGGTCGGAGAAGAAATACATGATAAAGTTGAAGAAACTGCCGATCACCAGCGCTGCAACCAGGCCGCTGGCGCCGCCGAGCAGCTGCCCCACCAGCACAAACAGGCCCAGCAGTCCTGCCATGAGTACGAAAGTCTTGACGTTGTTCATCGTATCCTCTCTGGAACAACAAAAAAAGCGAGACCCCGTCC
>JAXDMF010000170.1:0-2785 GCA_034666205.1 Gemmatimonadales bacterium | reverse complement strand
CGACCGTGCTGTTTGGTGTGGGTCCAGCAGCACAGGCGGTCCTAGCCACCCCGGTGATCGCCGGCGAACGCGACCACTCGCTTCGCCAGGCCAGTTTCGCTCCACTGTCACCGGAGCAGCAGGTTGCCTTCGAGCAGAGATTTGGTGTTCCCGTCCTGTGTGAAGGGTACGGCCAGACGGAATGTGTGCCAATAAGTTGCAGCTCAATAGGTAGGCCCAGAAAGCGGGGAAGCGTCGGACTGCCGGTGCCCTGGCTCGAGGTTGACATCGTCGACGCGGCCGACCATCCTGTCTCCGCCGGAGAGGTAGGCGAGATCACAGTTCGACCTCGGCTGCCGCACACCATGTTTCGCGGCTACTGGGGCAAGCCGGACGAAACGCTAGAAACCTTTCGGAACCTGCGACACCATACCGGCGATCTCGGCCGCCTCGACGAGGATGGGCTCCTGCACCTCGTCGATCGCAAGAGCGATTCACTACGCCGCCGCGGCGAAAATGTCTCTTCGATCGAAGTCGAGGCAGCTCTCGCCGGCCTTCCTGGTCTGAGGGAGGTCGCCATTCACGCCGTACCCTCCCCCGTGGGGGAGGACGACATCAAAGCCTGCCTGGTACTGGATCGTGAACCGCCAGAGATCTCCGTCCTGTTCGACTTCTTCAAGACAAACCTGCCGTATTTCGCCATACCCCGATACGTGGAATATCTGGACCATCTGCCCCGCAGCGCCATCGGCAAGGTGCAGAAGCATGAGTTGCGGGTTCGGGGTGTGACTGCGGAGACGTTGGATTTGGAGGCGTTGGGTTACGGGGTTTCTCGGGCCGAGCGGCGGGGTGTGTGAGAAAGGGTTTGGTAGATGCCGTACTGCGAGGGGCGTTTGTTCTACGACGCTGATAGCCACATCATGGAGATGCCGGACTGGCTTTCTCAGCATGTTGATCCCGAATGGCGTGAGTCGATCCCGCCGATGGATCTGAGTCGCATTGGGTTGCTTGCCGATCAGATCGGCTCTTTGTCCCCGGATGGTCGACATGATCCGGCCACGGTGGCCGAGCTGGAACGAAACGTCATCGGTGGCGCGAAGGGCTATCTGGCGTTGGGCGCGGCCAATGCCGCCGAGCGCAGCCGCGCGCTGGACTTGATCGGGGTGCAGGCGCAGCTGGTCTTCTCCGGTGTGTCGGTCACCCAGTTCCTCTATGTCGACGACGTCGACATCAAGTACGCCGGCGCGCGTGCCCATAACCGGGCGATGGCCCAATGGTGTGCCGATGACCCCAGGATGTTGGGGGTGGCCATCGTGCCCTTGCACGACCCGGTGCGGGCCTTGGCCGAGGCTGCGTATGCCGTGGAGTTGGGCTGCAAGGCGTTTTGGGTGCGTGCCATGCCCGATGGTGACCGTTCTCCCGGCCATCCCGACCTCGATCCGTTCTGGGAGTTGCTCGCCGATGCGGGCACGCCGTTCATCGTGCACATCGGCGCACAGAACCAGCAGATCCGCCCGGCCTACATGAACAATGGGCGGCCCCGGCCCAAGGACTTCCTCGGCGGTGGTGAAGTCATGCGCTCCAAGGACTACACCACCTTCCATCAGTTGGCCGAGGCGTTCCTGTCCACCCTGATCCTCGATGGTGTGCTCGAGCGCTTCCCGACCCTCAAGGGTGCCGCCATCGAATTCGGCTGCACCTGGGTACCGGGCTGGTTTCAACGCCTGCAACACGCCGCTGAGGTCTGGGGCAGAACCGAACCACACCTGCTCGAGTTCAGCCGCTCACCTCGCCAACAGGTCCTCGACCAGATGACCTTCACCTCACTGCCCTTCGAAGACGTCGGCGCCGCCATCCGCGCGACCAGCCCCGAACTGTTCATGTTCGGCACCGACTATCCCCACGTCGAAGGCTCCCGCGACCCGCTGGGCAAGATGATGAGCACCCTCACCGATCTCGACGAGGACACCCTCGACAAATTCTTCGCCGGCAACTTCGCCAAAATGATGCGCCTCCCAACCCGAACAACCCCATGATCGACATCACAGAAACCGACGATCTGTGCACCATCACAGTCGACGACGGCCGTGCCAATGCCCTGAACTTCGAAAGCGTCGAAGCACTCAGCCAAGCCATCGAAAAGCGCTCAACAACATCGCAGGCACTCATTCTCGAAGGCCGGCCCGGAATCTTTTGCGCCGGTTTGGATCTCGCCGTCGTACGGAGTGGTGACGAACTTCGGTTGCGGCAACTCTTGGACCTTTGTGAGGGCTTGTACCGGATCATGCTCAGCTCGCCCGTGCCAATCGTGGCCGCATGCACGGGTCACGCGCTGGCCGGAGGCGCGCTCATGCTTCTCTGCTGCGATTACCGCGTCGGACTCCGCGGCGATTTCCGAATTGGCTTCAATGAAGTTGCGATCGGGATGCCATTACCCCGTTTCGGCTCGGATGTTGCCCAAGCACGGCTCAACCGGGAACGGTTCATCCGGGCAACGGTTCTCGCTGAGACAACAGGCCCGGATGAAGCGGTCACAGTCGGGTTCCTCGACGAAGTACATGACGCCGACGTCGCCGAGGCAGCTGCGCGGAAGGCGGCGGCGCTCGTCGCGCTTCCCCGCGACGCTTACGCGGCGGGGAAGCACATCGCATACCGCTCTGTCGACGCACGATGACGCTCTCTGAATTGACCGGCCCTGGAGGTCCGTTCGAGATCGCCGAGAGCGAAGGTCCCCACGGAGTCACCCGCAACTTCATCCGGCGCGAGCGATCTCTCCGGGAAATGGTCGAGCGTGCCGCCCGCCGCG
>JAXDMF010000169.1:0-7990 GCA_034666205.1 Gemmatimonadales bacterium | reverse complement strand
GAGGTTACCCGGGAGCGGCCTGGGTCAAGGTGACAATTTCCTGACATTCGCCATTGAGGGAGGTTGATGTGGCCGAACCAAAAACCGCCAAGCCCCGCCGGAAAAAGAAAGCGGCAGCCGAGCCCCGCTCCCGCGGGATCGCACCTGACGCCATCGGCTCGGGCACCCCGCCCGCGGCCGTAGCGCGGCTGGCCGAGGCCATCGAGGCCGACGGCGGGACCGTCCTCGCCCCCTACAAGGACCCGCTGGGCGGCAACTGGCAGATCTTCGCCGCGCTGCCGATCGATTCGGTCGAGCCCACTCCCTACCAGCGTGATCTCTCCAAGCCCCACGTCGAGCGCCTCTCAGCGGCGATGGACAAGCTGGGCCGCTATCTCGATCCGATGATCGTAGTCCGAGGTGAGCAGCCGGACGGGGAAGGGGGTCGCCCGTATTGGACTCCTAATGGCAACCACCGCCTGGCCGCCTTGCGCCAGCTCGGCGCCCGCTCCGTGGTTGCCATTGTGGTGCCCGACATCGAGGTCGCCCACCGGATCCTGCTGCTCAACACCGAGAAGGCGCACAACCTGCGCGAGCGCTCCCTGGAGGTGATCCGACTGGCCCAGCTGCTGGCCCAGACCGAGGATCGCCCCGAGCGCGACTTCGAGATCGAGTTCGAGGAACCGGCCCTCCTCACCATCGGGCTCTGCTACCAGGAGAACGGCCGCTTCGCCGGCGGCGCGTATCACCCCGTGCTCCGACGGGCCGAGAAGTGGCTGGGAGCGGCGCTGCCCAAGGCACTGGAGACTCGGCGCGAACGGGCCGGACGGGTCCTCGAGCTCGACGAGGCCGTCACCGAGGCGATGAAGAAGCTGAAGGAGCGGGGGTTCGAGAGCCCCTATCTCAGGCCCTTCGTGGTCGCCCGAATCAACCCGCTCCGGTTCAAGCGAGGCGGCAACCCGGACGTGGACGAGACGATCGAGACCATGCTGGCCGCGGCACGGCGGTTCGATGCCGGCCGAGTAAGGGCCGATCAGGTGGCCAAGACGGGTGGTGCACCGGAAGAAGGATAAAATCTCCCGTCGGACTCCCCGTCGGTCGCCCATTCGCAGCCATCGGCAACTGCGTTCTATTGCGCCAGCTCGCGCGCCTGGGAGTAGACAATCCCCAGCCCGGTAGGGTAGACTCTTGGCCATGAGCCGGTCCGTCCGCCAGCGCCTGTACGCAGTCGTCCTCCTGACGTTGTTCGTCGGGAGCGGAATTGGCCTGCCCGCCCTGGACGAGCTGCTCTACCACATGGGCCGGGACTCGGCCCCACCGGCCGGCGTCGCCCACTTCGACGCCCCGGGCGGGTGCGGCGCCCACTCCGAGCATTGCGTCCTGGCGGCGTCTGCCTCGGTCCGCCAGCACGCCGCCATCACCCAGAAATTCCTCCGTATAGAGGTCGTCACCACCGATCACGTCGTCTTCCATCCCGTCTTCTCCCTCAGAACGGTCGATCGCAGTCTCCTCCAGCCCTCCCGCGCTCCGCCAGTTATCGCCTCCTGATCGGGCCCCGTCGCCCGACCCCAAGCGTCACGATTCTGTAGCTGACTTGGCCCTCGTGTCCCCCCACGAGGCCGATCTCACACTCGTGCTGGAGGCACCATGCTGGCTTTCCTGCTGGCGGTTACGCTGATCTCGCGTCCCGCCGTAGCACCGTCTGCTCCGCCCGGTCACAGTGGCGATCTCACCGGCACCATTCGAGACAGCGCATCCGGTCAGCCGCTCACCGGAAGCGACGTATTCGTCTCTCGCAACGGACAGGTGGTGGCCCGGACCGAGACCGACGCCTTCGGGCGGTACCGGATCCACAACCTGGCTGACGGGGAGTACGACGTCGAAGTGCGGCTCCTGGGGTTTCAGCCCGCCCGGACTCACATAACCATTCAACCAAGCGGTGAGACGGAGGTCTCGCTCGGGCTGGCGCCGTCGGTATTGCACCTCCAGGAGCTCTCGGTAAACGCGCCGGTCCCGATCGCGGTGGACACCCGAAGCGGCAACCAGGTCTTCAAGCAGGACAGTTATCACGGCGCTCCCACCCAGACGACCTCCCAGATCGTGCAGCAGTCGGTGGCCGGTGCGGCGCGCGCCCCCACCGGCGAGGTGCACATCCGGGGGCAGCACGCCGAGTACACCTACTACATCGACGGCGTGCCGGAGCCGGCTGGGATCTCGGGGAGCCTGAACGAGCTGTTCGACCCCAACGTGGTCAGCCAGATCACCTTCCAGACCGGGGGATGGGACGCCGAGTTCGGCAACAAGAACGCGGCGATCGTGGACGTGAACACCCGGATCCCGACCGGCGGGCTCCGGGGCGATGCGTCGGGCTTCGGCGGCTCGTTCTCCAGCAATGGTCAGACGGTCGATGCCAGCCAGAACATCGGGAAATTCGGCTGGTTCGTCTCCGGCAGCCGGCGGGAGACCGATATGCGGCAGGAGCCGGTACTCTTCGACACCCTCAGCCACGATCCGATCAATTTTCACAATCACGGAACCGATCTCTTCGCCTTCGGGAAGGCCCAGTATCTCCCCTCGGCGGCCGATGTGGTGAACCTGGACCTCAACTGGTCCCGTACCCGGTTCGAGGTTCCCTTCGACTCCACCGGCGGGGGAATCCAGGACGATCACCAGCAGGACCTCAACAGCTTCGCCAACCTCAGCTGGCGGCATCAGTTTCCTGGCAGCGGCACGGCATCGGGCTCGGATCTCTTCGTCGCCCTTCTCTACCGCCGGGGGCGACTCACGTACACCCCGGGCGTCAACGACGACCCCTCCTTCATCTTTTTCCCCGATACCACAACGGCATTCAATCTCAGCGAGGACCGGAACTTCAACACCAGCGGCATCAAGGCCGACTACTCGTATCGGCTCTCGGAGCGGCTGCAGTTCAAGGTCGGTGGTCTGGCCTCATTCACCCGCGGGCACGAGGACTTCGTAACTCGCGACGTCTCCGGCAATCCGGGTCCGGCCTCGAACTCCGACCTCAAGGGCAACGACCAGTGGATCTACGCTCAAACGGTGATCGCTCCAGTCGAGAAATGGGAGCTGCGCACCGGGGTGCGGTTCGACAATCACGTGGCCCCGTTTGCGGGGAGCCAGCACCAGGTGAGCCCGCGGGTCAAGCTCAGCTTCTTCCCCACCGCGCAGACCAGTCTCTGGGCCTATTACGGCCGGCTGTTTGTCCCTACCAACGTCGAGGACCTGCGCGCCATCACCAGCGTGGCGCAAGGCGGGGTGGCTGCCCAACCGACCTTGCCCGAGCGGGATAATTTC
The DNA here is from genome assembly GCA_034666205.1 of Gemmatimonadales bacterium. Lineage (GTDB taxonomy): Bacteria > Gemmatimonadota > Gemmatimonadetes > Gemmatimonadales > GWC2-71-9 > CAVVWJ01. Next base: position 4,696 of record JAXDMF010000169.1, on the reverse strand, counting down.
TACGAGCTCGGTGTGACCCACCGCTTCCCCTGGGGTCTCGTGGCCAAGCTTTCCGCCTATCGCAAGGAGAGTTCCCCCGGGATCGACGACAATACCGTGCCGGGCTCGACCATCATCACCTCGGTCAACATCGACCGGGTCTGGATCAACGGGCTGGAGACGGTGCTCGAGGTGCGTCCCCCGGGACCCCTGTCCGGCTACCTCAACCTGGCGCTCAATCACGCCTATGGTCGAGGACCCATCACCGGGGGCTTCTTCCCGGTCGACCTCCCTCCCGGGTACTTCGATCTGGATCACGATCAGCGACTCTCGGGCGTGGCCTCGGTGGGCTACTCTGACCGGCATCTGTTCGCCAGCGTCAGCGGCCTCTACGGCAGCGGTTTGACCAACGGGCAAGAGCCGGACGCGGCGACGTATGGGCGGGGACTCTTTACCTTCAACCGCTCGATCCATGTGGACCCGAACTTCATCATGAACACCAGCGCGGGGTACTTGCTGCAAGTCGGCGATATCCTGCTGCGACCAGAGATCTACGTGGAGAATCTGTTTGACCACAAATACCTGCTGAAGGGAGCGTTCTTCAGTGGCGCCTCGGTCGGCCGTCCCCGGACGGTGGAGCTCCGCCTCAATGCGGGTTTTTAGAGAAGACGTTTTCGTAATGGGGAGCGCCGCGCTGGCGCTCCTGCTCGGGGCCTGCAGTGACTCGACCGGACCCGGGCCGTCGCCGACACCCCTCGGCTGCGCCGGGGTGACACCGACCCAACTCGCTCCGGGCGGCCATCTGGAGGTCGATCCCACTGCCCAGGGTGGCTGCGTGCGCCTGCCTGCCGCCGGGGAAAACGGTGCCGAGCATCTTCTCGTTGCGCTGTCCGCCACGGGGCAGGTGACCGCTAGCGGCCTCCAGGCGCCCTACGATTTCTCCGGTAACGAAGGGGGGCTCACCGCGTCCGCCGGCGCCCCGACGCAGGCACTACAGATACCCCCTCCGTCCCCGGCGCAACGCTTCCACGAGATGCTTCGCGGGCGGGCGCGGGATCTCGCCCAGCAGGGAGGCGGACCGATGCGTTCGGTCGGTCGGGGGCCCAGCTTCGCGATTACTCCGCCTCCGGTGGGGAGCCAGCGGACGTTCCAGGTCTGCGGTGACCGAACCTGCTCCAGCTTCGTAACCGTGAGCGCGACCCTGGACCACGTCGGGCCTCACGGGCTGCTCTACCTCGACGATGCCGCCCCGGCGAACGGCTATACCGCGGCCGATCTCGGCCGGCTCGGTTCGCTGTTCGACAACTTCATGTATCCCATCGACACGACCTCGTTCGGTCGGGAGACCGACCTCGACGTAAACGGGGCGGTCATCATCCTCCTGAGTCCCGCGATCAACCGTCTAAGCCCCAATTGCAACGCCAGCGGCAGCGTGATCCTGGGCTTCTTCTTTCCCGACGACCTCATCCCGGGGAGCCCAGGGTCGAACGATGGGGAGATCTTCTACGGGCTGGTGCCCGATCCCGGCAACCCCAGCTGCTCGATCGATCGCAACTTCGCATTGCACGGCATGGGTCCGACTTTCCTGCACGAGTTCCAGCACATGATCAGCTTCGGCCGTCATGTGCTGTTGGCCCAGGGCCAGGGGGAGGACAACTGGCTTGACGAGGGACTCTCCCGGTTGGCCGAGGAACTGGGGGGGCGCGAGATCCCGGACTCGTTCTGCTCCCCGGACACCTGCCTCAGCACGTACGCGCTGGGGGACGTGCAGAACGCCTTCGAGTACCTGCAGAAGGACACGTTGGAAGCGAGTCCGCTCATCGAGCCCGGAAACGTGGATGGCACGTTACCGGAGAACGGGGCGAACTGGCTCTTCGTGCGCTGGCTGGCGGACCACTTCGCCAGCGACACCATCCGGGGCACCAGCTTGACGAGGGCGCTGGATGGCGCCGATTCGCCCACGGGAATTGCGCTCACCGGAAGCGCGAACGTGCGGGCCGCAACCAATGTCGACTTCTCCAGCCTGGTCGGCGAGTGGCAGTTGGCCAACTTCCTCACCTCCGTTTCCGGGTTCACCGAGCCCACCGGTCGACTCCATTACCGCAGCTGGGACTTCTTGTCGGTGTTCACCGCGACCTTCGGAGATTTCCCACTGCAGCCGGACACTCTCACGAGCCAACCGTATACCCATGCTGGCGTGCTCCAACCCGGCTCCGGCCGCCATCTTCTGGTGATCCAGGCGCCGATGAGCCCCGAGGTGGACGTGATGTTGACGTCGCCCGACGGCGGCGAGGTGAGCGCGACAGTGGTCCCGCGGATTGCCGTGGCGCGAGTGCGGTGAAGGAGGCTGGCCACGCCTGCCTGCAGCGAAGGGCCGGGGGCATGTATACTTGCTTTTCCCCTGAGTGGAGCTCGTTCCATGCTGTACCTATCCCGCGCATCAACCCTGACCCTGACCGTAGCTACAGTGCTGAGCCTGGGGCTCGGGGCCTGCAATCGCCGCGATTCCGGCGCCTCCCGTGCCGCCACGGATAGCGCTCTGGCCGACTCCGCAGCCGTCTACGAACAAGCTTCCGGCACGCTCCGAAAGGTGGGGGAGACCCCGGACCTCCAGGGCCCTGAATCAGCCCGTTACGATCGCGACCTCGACGTCTGGTTTGTCTCCAACATCAACGGTGATCCGTCCAAGAAGGACAACAACGGATACATCAGCCGGCTCCGGCCCGATGGAACGCCGTACAACCTCAAGTTCATCGAGGGTGGGACCAAGGGCATCACGCTGAACGCGCCCAAGGGGCTGGCCATCAACGGCGACACGCTGTGGGTGGCGGACATCGACTTCGCCCGCGCCTTCAGCAAGCGCACCGGAGCGCTCATCGCCAATGTCAGCACCAAGGGAAAAGCCCGGTTCCTCAACGGAGCAGCGGTGGGACCCGACGGCGCGATCTACATGACCGATACCGGGGTGGTCTTCGGACTCAAGGGCGACGTCGCTCATCCTGGGCCCGACCAGGTCTTCCGTATTACCAAAGGCGGTGCCACCGCCGTACTCACATCACCCAAGCTCGAGGGCCCCAACGGCATCACTTGGGACCCCAAGGAGAAACGCTTCGTGATCGTCTCCTTCCTGGGGAAGGGGATCTATGGCTGGAAGCCGGGCGAGAAGGACTTCAAGTCGATCGGCTCCGGCCCCGGTCAGCAGGATGGGGTCGTGTTTCTTCCCGATGGTCGCCTGCTGGTAACGAGCTGGGCCGACTCGAGCCTCTTCGTGGTGGAAAAGGGCCAGTCGAAAAAGGTCGCCTCGGGGGTGACCTCTCCCGCCGACATCGACGTCGATCCTAAGGACTCTCGCGTGGCGGTACCGCAGCTGATGATGGGCAAGGTCTCCTTCTGGGAGGTGCCGTGATGATGCACCTCAGCACGCGCGGTGCGCTATCGTACGCCTTGGTCGCCCTGATCGCCGCACTGGCCGGAGCCGCTGGAACGTGGCTGCATGCGGTGAAGGGCAGGCCGAGGCCGGCCGTCGCGCCACCCGATTCGGTCACTACCCACGGCGAGTGGGTGAAGATCAAGCGCGGGGATCAGACCATCCGCGCGTACGTCGCCTATCCCGAGCGGAAGACCAAGGCACCGGCCGTCATTGTGATCCACGAAATTTTCGGCCTCACCGACTGGGAGCCCACGGTGGCCGACCGCCTCGCCAAGGAGGGCTACGTCGCGATCGTGCCCGACCTGCTTTCGTCGAAGCACGGGAAGTCGCCCTCGAACCCGGATGAGGGCAGGAAGCTGATCGGTGAGCTGGAACCCGACCGCATCACCGCCGACCTCGATGCCACCTATGCCTACGTGAATGGGTTGCCCGCAGTGGCCAAGGACCAGATCGGCACGATCGGTTTCTGCTGGGGCGGGGGACAGAGCTTCCGCTACGCCACCAATAATCCACGACTCAAGGCCGTGGTGGTCGCCTACGGCCCCCCGCCGGATACGGCCGACATGAAGCGGATCAAGGCGCCAGTGCTCGGCATTTACGGCGAGAAGGACGAACGGATCACCGGCAGCCTGCCGGACGTGACTGCCGCAATGCAGTCGGACGGGAAGACGTTCACCGCGGAGGTGTATCCCGGGACGGGGCACGGGTTCCTGAAGCCTGGTCGGCAGGGGTCCGACGGACCGCAGGTGGAGAAGGCGTGGACCAGGATTCTGGAGTTTTATCGAGCAAGACTAGGGAAGTAGATTCCCAATGCCTGTCACCCTGAGGGCGCGTAAGCGCCCGAGGGGGCCGGAACCCAATTGAGCTTCGGCCCCCTCGCCCTCCGCGATGCGAAGGGCTCAGGGTGACAATGGTTTTCATACGCTCAAGGTGACACCTTGCTTCTCCTGCTCCTACAAATCGCTCAGTCGCCGCTCGCCGCCCGGGCCGATACCGTGCACCCGGTCCACGACGCGCTGCATTACGACATCACCCTCGTCCCCAGCGACACCGCCACCCACGTCCTCGGGGAGGTGCAGACCACCTGGCGCCTTCGCTCGACCGCGCCGGTCGAAATAGAGCTCGATTCGAGCATGCGAGTCATCCGCGTTTTCGTGGATGGAAAACCCGACACCCGGCTCTCCCGCACCATGTACGCCCGATCCGCCGGCGAGATCGAGGTGCCGCATGAGAAGCACGCGGGCGACACCATCACCACCCGGGTCCGGTATCACGGCCTGGTCCGCG
>JAXDMF010000168.1:0-10757 GCA_034666205.1 Gemmatimonadales bacterium | reverse complement strand
CCTCTCGTTCAAGGACCGAGTAGTCGCCAGTGCCATCAACGCGGCTTACGCTCTCGGACTCGACACCATCGCCTGCGCCTCCACCGGAAATCTGGCCAACGCGACCGCGGCGCATGCGGCCCGAGCGGGGCTCCCGGCGTGGATCTTCATCCCTCACGATCTCGAGCCCGCCAAGGTCATCGCTACCGCTGTGTATGGCGTGCGCGTGGTCCGGGTCCGCGGTACCTACGACGACGTGAATCGCCTCTGTAGTCAGGCTGCCGACCGGTTCAAGTGGGGCATCGTCAACGTGAACCTGCGCAGCTATTACGGCGAGGGCTCCAAGACGGTCGCCTTCGAGATCGCGGAGCAGCTCGGCTGGCGCCTTCCCACGGCGGTCGTGGTGCCGATGGCGGGCGGCTCACTGATCACCAAGCTTCGCAAGGGATTCCGCGAGTTCCTCGAGGCCGGTCTGGTAGCGGGCCGAAGCCCCCGCCTGTTCGGTACCCAGGCAGCCGGGTGCGCCCCGATCGTGCGGATGGTGAAGGACAAGACCGAAGTGCTCCAGCCCGTCATTCCCAACACCATCGCCCGCTCGCTCGCGATCGGGAGCCCGGCCGATGGGATCTTCGCCTCCCGCGCGATCAACGAGAGCGGGGGCTCCGCCGCCGCGGTCTCGGATGAGGAGCTGTCTCAGGGAATCCGGATTCTGGCGGAGACGAGCGGAATCTTCACCGAGACGGCGGGCGGGGTGACGGTGGCCGGTGCGCTCGCGCTCGCCGCGAGCGGGCACCTGCGGCCCGACGACGAGGTGGTGCTCTGTATTACCGGCAACGGCCTCAAGACCACCGAGGCAGTCTCCGATACGACCAATGATCTGCCGCTCATCCCACCCAAGCTCCGCGACCTCACGGCGCTGGTGGAACAGTCGGCCTAATTCAGGAGAACGTGCTCCATGCCAGTGACTTTTAGTTTACCGACAGTGCTCGCCCGTCTCGCGGATGGCCAAGCCACCCTGGAGGCGAGCGGAGCAACTCTGGGGGAGGTGGTGGCGGGGGTCGCCGAGCGGTTCCCCCAACTCGCGCCCCGATTGCAGGACGAGCACGGCGGGCCCTATCCCTTCGTGGCGTTCTATCTGAACGATGAGGACGCGCGGTTTCGCGGCGGGTTCCAGGCACCGGTGAGCGACGGCGACGAGATCACCGTCGTGGCCGCGATTTCCGGAGGCTGAAAGGGACGGAGCGCTACCAACGCTCCGCTACCGCCTGAATCACCTGTGCCAGGCTGACCACGTCCCGGAGATCGATGGTTTCGGCGGGCGAGTGCGAGTACCTGAGCGGCCAGCCTATCGCAACGTCGGGCACGCCGTACGCCGCGAACACCGACCCATCGTTGCCGCCGTTGGTCGTCCCCACCTGAAGCGGAATCCCCCGCGACCGCGCCAGCGCCACCAGCGAATCCACCAGAGCCGGAGGCGTCACCGAGCTGTTGTCCAGCGCTCGGGCCACCGCGCCGTGTCCCAGCGGGGCCAGCGCGAAGTTCTGCGGCTCGAGCGGTGAGTCCGCGCTGACGAAGGTGTCGATCGCGTGCACCCGAATGGGCCGAAGGCCAAGTGCGTTGGCCGCGGCTTGCGCACCCTCCAGTCCGATCTCCTCCCGCACACTCCAGAGAAAGATCACGGTGTGCCGTAGCCGGGCAGGATCGAGTCGCCTCACTGCGAGGATCTGTGCGGTCGAGCCCACCCGGTCATCGAACGAGCGCCCGGTGGCACGGGTGCCGGCCAGACGGACATAATGCTTCGGCATGGTCAGCGTGTGCCCCACCCGGATGCCCAGTGCCGCGGTCTCACCCCTCGCAGCGGTCCCCACATCGGCGCGGAGAGCGGGCGGTGTCCGTTTCACTGCGGTGTCCGCGCTGGAATCGCGCGGCATGAAGACGCCGGGTATGGTCGCCTTCCCGGTATGGACCAGTGCGGGCTGCCCTTCCCACAGCGAAGGGAAGAGCCCGCCAGCCGGCTCGAGGTCGAGCGTGCCGTCGTCCCGGATTCCGCTGATGCGAAACCCGATCTCATCGAGATGGGCGACGAAGACCACGGTCGGCTCGCCCTTCCCCAGCCTGAGCCAGAGGTTACCGGCGCTGTCGGTTTCGGTCCGGGCCCACCGCGGAAGCAGCCGCTGGACCGTCGCCCGCACCGGCTCTTCCATGCCAGACACACCATAGCTCTCGACCAGAGGCGCGAGTACCTGCTCCACCTCGGCAACGCGCGGTGGCTCTTGCGCGCCGAGTAGGCTGGGCAGCAGAGCGAGGAAGCCGGCCCAGCTTCTCATCGGTCTCCTCCAATCCACCGCACCAGGGCGCTACGGAGCGAGTCCGCATCGGCCAGAGCAACCGTCTCGACCGGAGTGCCGGCATAACGAACCGGGAGCGACCATCTGGTTACCCGTCCCAGGCGAGGCCAGCGGGCCACAGTGCTGGAATCCGGTCCCTGCTCCAGTGCACCCCGCTTGCCGGCGCGGCTGTCCATCAGGACAGTTTCATCGAACGGTCCCAGCTCGCTCGCCAGCGTGGCGAGACCTCGCTGGGAGAGCTCCTGCTCGACGGCGAACGCCACCGTCACGGGAGGGATCAGCTTGGGGCGGACGAGCGACTGTTCCACTGCCGACACCAGCGCGGCGCAGGCTGTCCGGCGGCCGACCGCCGGAGCTGCCAACAGGCCTTTGCCGTATGCGTGCGGGTGCTTGGCCAACGTGACCGGTGCCAGCACCCGCACCCCCAACGCGATGACTTGCGATCGGGAAGTGGCGCCGACATCCACGTACGCGTCATCGACCGTGAAGGGCAGGTCGCTCGGTGCGCTCCGGCCGCGAGTCAGGTGAATCGAACGCACCGCCACGACGCCGGGCACTGATCCCCGCCCCTGGATGGTCACCCGCTGACCTTCGATCTGCTGATCGAAGAGCGGCGATACGTGACTGGATGTCCGTCGCAGCGTGAGATAGCCATCCGGCCGGATGTTGCCCACGACATATCCCGGCTCGTCCAACGGGCAGACCACCAGCCGCTTGACCGATCCGGCGCCGAGCTGAAGCCGGGCATTGCCGGCGCGGTCGCGACTGCTTCCCGGGAGCAGACGAAGCAGGGTGTCCACCATCGCCTGCTCGTAACCGGTGACCGCTGAGAGTGCGGACAGACGAACTGCCAGGGAGTCGAGGTCAGAGTGATCCTGCTGCGCCTGTACCGGACCCGGAAGAAGCAGGAGAACGCCGCAGGTCAGCCAGCGAGGGAGCACGAGGTGAGAGGTGAGAAGTGAGAAGTGAGAGGTGAGAGGTGAGAGGTGAGAGGTAGAAGCGGTTGTCACTCCGAGCGGAGATTTATCATTTGATCTTCGCTTCTGATGCTTCGCTTCGCTCGGAATGACAATCGCTGGTGCGGTCTACGTTCCTCCACCCGAAATGCCGGTATCGAGGTCATACACGTACAATGCGGCTCCACATCCGGTGGTGGATTCGGTCACTACCCCCCGCAGGAGGTCCAGTGCCTCGGTCAGGCTGGGGGAGAAGGCGTACTCGAGCGCGAGCGGCGCGGGCTCCCCATCTCTGGTCTCAGGGAGATAGGCGGTAACAAATCGGTCGACGATGACGGGGTGAATTTCACGTTGAGCGGGATGGGGCAGGCCGTGGCGGCGTTCAATCTCGGACAAGAGGCGCTCCGCCACAAACACGCGCTCCTGTCCAATGGCGACATCAAGCATCACATAATTCCTCAATTCGAATCGCCGGCGCCTGGCGCGCGACGGCAAGTGAAATGGGCGGGCGGCGCCAGACGCCTCGCGACCGCAACCCGCGGCGACACATGTACCAATGCCAAAGACCGGGAACCCTCGTAAGAGAAGAAATCCCGAATCGGGTTAGCCCCGATGCGCCGCCACGGTATGCATCCAACGCTCGCCGGCCTCGAGATCTTCCCGGGTGAGACCATGGCCGGCATTGCTGCCGTGGAGCGTCACGTCCGCGCCGGCCGAGCCGAGGAGGTCGGCCAGCGCGCGTGGCTGAGATGCCGGCACGATCGGATCGTTCCGCCCCGCCGCGATCAGGACCGGCACCCCGTCCAAGGCGGGGAGTGGCTCGGGTACCAGCGGCACCATCGGACGGAGCAGGAGCGCCCCACTCAAGCTCCCCGGATGGAGCAGCAGCAGCGCTCCCGCAATGTTGGCCCCGTTGGAGTAACCGACCGCGATTGGCGCCGTCTCGCCCAGGTCGTAGGCTTGGCGGGCGGCGGCCACGAACTCGGCCAGCTCGCGAGCCCGGACCCGGAGGTCCTCGAGATCGAAGACGCCCTCCGCCAGCCGGCGGAAGAACCTCGGCATGCCGTTCTCCAACACCTTCCCCCGCGGGCTCAGCAGAGGAGCCCCCGGCGCCAGCGCCTCCCCCAGCGACAGCAGATCGTCCTCGTTGCCGCCGGTACCATGGAGCAGAAGCAGGGGTGTCGCCCCAGGGATGGTTCCCGGTTGGAAACGATGAACGAACCCGAGCCCGGCGTCACTCATCTCGCTTGGCCAGCCGCGGCGTGGGGCAGCCTCAGCGGAGGCAGCATCCGTTCGATCTCGGACCTGTCGGTCTCGTAGACCGGCGGGAGCTTGAGATGGGTCCCCAGCTCAGCCGCACGCTCGTCGATGGTGAAACCCGGCGGGTCAGTGGCTATCTCGAACAGGACTCCGCCGGGCTCACGGAAGTACACCGAGTGGAAATACTGCCGGTCGATCACCGGCGTGATGTCCACGCCCTGGGTCTCTATCTCGGCCCGTTTGGTCAGTTGGGCTTGATCGTTCTCCGCGCGGAAGGCCATGTGATGCACCGTCCCGACCCCTCCAGCTCCCCGCCAGAAGCCGGGCGCGCGCCGGAGATCTACCACCGTGCCGCTTCCCAGGTCGGCGGATTGAAAGCGAAGCACATTCCCTTCCTCCCCGACAGGCTGGAACCCAATGGTTTTGGTGAGGAAATCGGCCGTACCGGTGTCGCCGTCTTCCCACAAGATGGCGCCATGCAGCCCGCGGACGGCGTGCTCGGAAGGCACCGGGCCCTCGCCCCATGGAGGAGTGCTGGCGACTCGAGGCGAAGCGACCAGCTCCAGCAGCATCCCATCCGGATCCTTGAACGCCAGCACCTGCTCGTCGAATCGCCGCGTAGGCCCCTCGTACCTGATGCCGTGAGCCAACAGTCGCTCGATCCAGAACCCCAGCGAGGCAGGCGGGATCGCCAGCGACACCGTCCCCACCTGACCGGTACCCTGCCGCCCGGGCTGGCCTCCCGGCCAGGGAAAGAACGTAAGCAGCGATCCCGGGTGCCCCAGATCGTCGCCATAGTAGAGGTGGTAGCTGGCGGGATCGTCGAAATTCACCGTCAGCTTGACCAGCCGCATCCCGAGAACGCCGGCGTAGAAATCGAGATTCCGCTGCGGGTCGCCCGCGATTGCGGTGACGTGATGGATGCCGCGAGTCGGAAGGGCCGCTATCATCTTTGCCATGATTGAAAGTAAATACGTGCCGAGGCTGGGGCTCTTCTCCGGCACCATGATGGTGGTGGGCGGCATCATCGGCTCCGGCATCTTCCTCAACCCTGCCATCGTCGCGGCCCGGGTTCGCTCCCCGGGTTTGACGCTGGCAGTCTGGGTTCTGGGAGGAGTCGTTGCGCTGATTGGGGCGCTGGTCTATGCCGAGCTGGGGGCCCGGCGCCCGGTGGCCGGCGGAGGTTACGTCTACCTGCGGGATGCCTTCGGCCGGCTCCCGGCGTTTCTCTACGCCTGGACTCTGTTGCTGGTGATTGCGACCGGGGCGATTGCCGCCGTGGCCGTGACCTTCGCAACCTACGCGGCCTCGCTCCTCGGGATGGCACCGGCGACGCGGGTGCCGCTCGCGGTCGGGGCCATCCTCCTGCTGTCAGCCATAAACTACGTCGGCGTGAAGCCGGGCGCGCTGACCCAGAATGTGCTCACCCTGCTCAAGCTGGCCGCGCTGGCGGTCCTCATCATCGCCGGCTTGCTGCTGCCGCACCCGATCGCCGCCGCCGCTCAGATGACACCGCTGCCGGGAGGCAGTGAGGTGCTGGCAGTCGGGGCCGCCCTCGTCCCGGTGCTGTTCGCCTTCGGCGGATGGCAGCAAACCAACTTCATCGCAGAGGAATTGATCGAGCCGGAGCGCAACCTGCCCCGGGCGCTGCTGGGAGGGGTGACGATCGTCGTTGTCGTCTACCTGCTGGCCAACGTGGCCTACCTGAGAACCCTCGGAGTTGACGGCTTGGCGGCAAGCACCGCTCCGGCCGCTGACGCCATGCGGGCCCTGCTGGGCGCCCCGGGCGCGGCCCTGATCGCGGCGGGAATTGCAGTCTCTACCTTTGGATTCCTGAACCTGGTGATCCTGGTCTCTCCGAGGGTCTATCGAGCCATGGCGGCCGATGGCCTCTTCTTTCCCAGCCTCGCGCGACTGCACCCGCGTTACCGCACGCCCGCGGCCGCCATCCTGTTTCAGGGCGTCTGGGCCATCATCCTGACCCTCACCGGCCGGTACGGCGACCTGCTGGACTATGTCGTGTTCGGCGACTGGATCTTCTTCGCGGCGACCGCCTCGACGCTCTTCTATTTCCGGGCTCGCGAGCGGCGCGGACTGGAGCGCGCCGATCTCAGGTTCAGAATGCCGGGGTATCCTGCTGGGCCCATTCTCTTCATGCTTGCGGCGCTCTACGTCGTGATCGGATCCATCGCCTCGAACCCGGGTAACGCGATCAAGGGATCGGTGCTGATTGCTGTGGGGGTGCCGGTGTTTTGGTTTTGGGATGGGAAAAAGGGCGGGAGATAGAGAGGCGGAAACCTCCGCATTCATTCCGCCCCATGCTCTATCGGGATCACTTCCCCCGCGTACTCGTCCTGCAGGTACTCCTCCCGGTACATCCGGATCAGCTCGAAGAAGTAGGAGATCGCCAACGGCCCGATGATCAGGCCCAGGAGGCCGAAGTAGTTGATACCGGCGAAGGCCCCGATAATGGTTATGAAGGGGTGAATCTTGGCCCAGCGCCGGAAGACCGCCGGCCGTATGATGTTATCCACGTTGCCCACGACCAGGATGCCCCACAGGGCCAACCCGATCGCCGGTCCGTAATGGCCTTCGATGGCCAGCGCCAGGGCGCCCGGCCCCCAGACCAAGCCACTCCCCACCACAGGGAGAATGGCCAGGATGACGGTCACCACTCCCCAGAAGAGGGCGTTGGGTATACCCGCAACCCAGAACGCCAAGCCAACCAGAAGTCCCTGCACGGCAGCGGTCATCCCCGTTCCGATGAGGGTCGAAATGGTGACATCCCGGAACCGGTCCCGCAGTCGCTCCGCATTCCTGGCGGAGAACGGGAGGAACGGGCGGACACCCTTCCACGCCGTGCGGGGGGCGAGAAGGAGGTAGTACAACCCGAAGAACGTGATGGTGAGCTGGATGCCGAGCCGGGTGGCGGTTCCGATGAGCCCCAGCGCGCTGGAGCCGATCCACGCCACCAGGCGGGATCCAACCGACCCGATCTGCGCCCCTACGTCGTAGGGACCGATCCGTAGCTCCCGAAGCCGGGCGACCAGGGGGCTCCGGATGACCCCGCCGGCGATGTCCTGGGCCTCCCCCGCGATAACCCCGACGAAGGCCGCGCCAGGCCCCAGGACCAGTATCACACCCAGCAGGACCACGAGCGCGGCGGCGAGCCGGGGGGGCATCCGATGGGCCAGCCACTGGTGGACCGGGGCGAAGACCACGTAGAGGACGGGCGCGCCGATCAGCCCGGTGCTGAATGGCCAGAGCGCCCAGGCCAAGCCCAACCCCAAGACGAAGATCAGGAAGGCTGCCCGGTCCTGCTTGGTGTCGAGGAAGGCCATCGCGGAACAGTACGGCGGAAGGCTATGGGTCGCCAGCGGGCAGTCCTCGCCGGGAGGCCCATTGAGATGTATCTTCGAAGCAGTCGGGAGCACCCTGACTACAACCCTGTGCCGGACCCGTGGTCTCACTCACCCAACTCCCACTCCCTCTCCTGATCGCCGGCGGCGCCGCTACAGCGCTGCTCCTCCTCCTCACGGCCTTGGCCTGGCGGGAGCACAGGAGACGCCGGCGGGTCGAGCGCTCCCTGGCCGAAGTCCGGAGCCAGCTCCAGACCGTGACGGCGACCATGCGGGAAGCGGTCATCGCCTACGACATGGACCGCCGGCTCAAATTCATCAATCCCGCGTTCGAGCGGCTCACCGGTTACCCGGAAGACGAGTTACGGGACCAGGAGTTCCTCGCCTACATCCACGGCGAGGACCGGCCGGCAATCCTGGCCGAATGGGACCGTCTCACCCAGGGTGGCGCCCTCAGGGATCAGGAATACCGGGTGGTCACCCGGTTCGGCCAGATTCGCTGGTGCTCCAGCTCCTGGGAGCCGATGCGGGATGAGACCGGCCGGCAGATCGGGTACATGGGAGCCGAGTTCGACATCACCGAGAGGAAGCTGGCCGAAGAGGCCATGCGCAGCGACACCGAGCTCTTCCAGGCGGTGCTCGAGGTGGAGCAGGCGGTCACTGCGGCGGGTCTCGACCCCGGGACGGTCATGCGGGTCATCGCGGAGCGGAGCAAGGAGCTCACCGGGGCCAGCGGAGCGGTGATCGAGGTGATCGAGGGGGAAGATCTCGTCCCGATCGTGCACGTCGGCACGGAAGCGGCTCGGCTCAAGGTGAGCACCAGCCTGTCCGGCGTCTGCATCCAGACTGGGGAGCTTCAGCGCAGCGACGACGCCCTCACTGACCCGCGCGTGGCTCACAACTACTATCGCGAGATCGGCATTCACTCGTTGATGGTGGTGCCGCTCCGGGACGAGCACCGGACCCTCGGCGTGCTCAAGGTGGTCTCTCCCCGACCGCGAGCCTTCACCGAGCGCGATGCCAAGGCGCTCCGCCTGCTGGGCGGCCTCATGGGCGCGGCCCTGGGTCATGCTGCCGCGTTCGAGGGACGCCAGACGCGGCTGGAGGAGCGTACCCGCGCCTTGCAGGAGAGCGAGCAGCGCTTCAAGCAGCTGGTGGACGTCGCCCAGGAGGGCATCTGGGTCACCGACGATCGCGGGGTCATCACCTACATGAACCAGCGCCTCGCCGATCTGCTGGGATACGGGAACGGCACCCTGCTTGGCCGACCGGTCTACGACTTCATCGAGGCCGATTCCCAGCCGGGCGCCAGGCGTGCCCTGAGCCGGGGGCGGGGCGAAAAACGGAGCCAGGATATTCGCTTCCAGCGCCGTGACGGAACCCAACTCTGGGGTTTGGTGTCGTCGAGCCCGATCCTGGGAAAGGACGGAGTGCTGGTGGGAACGGTGGGTATGGTGACGGACATAACCGAGCGGAAGCGGGCTGAGGATCAGCTGCGCCGCTCGGCCGACCGGCTCACCATGCTGCATGACATGGATCAGGCGATCCTCGCGGCGCAGTCGCCGGTCGAGATCGGTCGCGCGGCCCTGGGACGGGTCCGCCGGATGGTGCCGTGCCAGCGGTGCACCGTGACTCTGTTCGACTTCGCCCAGGGCCACGCTAAGCTCATCGCAGGATTCGCCGGTGGAACCCACTTGCCACCGGCAACGATGCCGCTGAACGACCTCTCACCCCCCGAAGAGCTGCGGCGCGGATCGGTCCGACAGGTGGAGGACCTCAAGACCATTCAAGATCCCTCCGGCCAGCTCCGCTTGCTCCTGGCCGAAGGGATGCGGTCGGTGCTCTCGGTGCCGCTGCTGGTGGAAGGAGAGGCGATCGGAGAAATCACCCTCGCATCGTCCACCCCGGCGGCCTTCGATGCCGAGCACCGGGATATCGCGCTCGAGGTCGCCACCCCGCTGGCCATCGCAATTCAGCAAGCGCGCCTGGGTGAAGAGATATCCCGGCAGCAAGGCGAGCTGGAGCGCAGGCTGGCCGAGCGGGGTGCCACGCTGCGCGCCATTACGGCGGAGCTGGAGACCCTGCTCTACTCCATCTCTCACGACCTTCGCGCTCCATTGCGCCAGCTGATCGGCTTCTCCCGCCAGCTCCTCGATGAGTCGGGCCAGCGGCTCGACCCGACGGGCCTGCACTACGCGGAGCGGATTCATGAGGCGGCGGACCACATGGCTACCCTGGTGGATGACCTCATCGGGCTCTCCCGGATCGGTCGCCAGGATCTGTTCCGGCGCGAGGTGAAGCTCACAACGCTGGTGGAGGACGTGGTCACTGGGCTCGCGTCTGCCACCAACGGCCGGGTCATCGATTGGGAGGTCGAGGAGCTGCCGACGGTGCAGTGCGATCCCGCCCTGATCAAGATTGCGCTCACCAACCTCCTGTCCAATGCCGTCAAGTTCACCCGTCCCCGCCAGCGCGCTACCATACGGATCCGCCCAGTGGAGTTTGACGGCCTGGTCGGGCTTGCGGTACAGGACAATGGGGTTGGCTTCAAGATGGCCTACGCCGGCAAGCTGTTCGGCATGTTCCAGCGGCTCCACCGCCCGGACGAGTTCGAGGGGAACGGGGCGGGACTAGCCGTGGTCCAGCGGATCGCGCACAAGCATGGGGGACGAGTCTGGGCAGAGTCGGAGCCGGACGGGGGGGCGACGTTTTATTTGACGCTCGGCAGCGGGGCAGCGGGGCAGCGGGGCAGTAACGGTAAAACCACCATGGACGAGTAGTGGCTGCTGCCCCGCTGCCCCGCCGTCCACCCGCCCAGGGGGCGCCCGCCCCGCTTCCCACCGACATCCTTCTGG
>JAXDMF010000167.1:0-14430 GCA_034666205.1 Gemmatimonadales bacterium | reverse complement strand
AGATCAACAGCGATCCCCGGACCCCGGGAACCTGGGTGACCCGCTCCAGGACCGCGTCCGCGGCGGTCATGCGTGTTGCTCCAGCCACTCGCGCGCCTCCCGGGCCGCCCGATCGGCCACCAGGGCCAGGCGTGCCATCGGCAGCGACGATTCGCGGACGGTGAGCAGCAGTGTGTCGGGCGTCGGAGCTACCAGGAACAGGTTCCAGTCCGGCGATTCGACCGCGATGGCTTGCCAGGTTCCGAGCCCGAGCAGCCGGCTGGTGCGCGTCGCTTCCTTGGAGACCCCGGCCAGCTCGGCCGCGACCCGATCGCCGACGTCCTCCTTGGCGGGGCTGTGGACCGTTCCGCTCAGCCGGAGGCCGTTGCCATCGACAAGCATCGACCCGTGATCTGCATTATCGAACCCGGGCCGGAATATTCTCTGGCCGGCTTCGGGGAGGGGCGCGGAATCCGGCACCGCCGGCGGATGGACGACGTAGCCGTTTCCCTGGGGGTCCACCACGTCGACCTGCGGCTCCTCCTTCATGGCCTGCCTGATCCGGCCAATGGCCTGGATGATGGATTCATCATCAGGGTCGACCTCGGCGGCCCGCTGGAGGTGCTCCAGCGCCGCAGGCACGTCGCCGGCCCGGAAGTACAGGAACGCGATGCCTTTCAGGGCTCCGATTCTCATGGGATCACAGCGCAACGCCTCGACCCACGCATCGAAGGCGCCTGCCAGGTCGCCCTGGTCGCCCAGGATCCGGCCGACGAGATCGTGTGCATCGGCAAGGTCCGGATACCGGGCCAGCCCCCCGCGAGCCACCTTGTACGCGGCCTCGAGTTGGCCGCGGCGACGCAGCGCCTCGCCCAGCTCGAGAAATGCCAGGCTCGAGGGCTCCTCCGCCACTCGCGCCGTCAGTGTCCGGATATCATCAGTCACGATAGGTCTCCAGCTCGTTGGCCAACGTCTCTGCCGCCTGCTGCAGCCGCTCCACCGCAGGCATCAGTCCTTCCTCCGCGGGGGTGAGTGTGCCGAGACGGGCCCAGCTCTTCCAAGTCTCGGCGGCTCCCCGAAAGCGGCCCAGTGCTGCCTGGCACACCCCGAAGAGGCGCCGGGCCTCGGGCATCAGTGGATCGGCTCGAAGAACCTCTTGCAGCGACTTCGCCGCGTTCTCGTACTCGGCTCGGGCGAGTGCTTCCCGGGCCGCCGTGAGCGATGCGGCATGGTCGCGACCATTACCCGCGACCGTCGTCCGGCCGCCCACCGGGTTGTCCAGGACAATCACGCCGGCGGCCGACAAGGCGTAGATGGTGCGCGCGACATCGAACTCGGAGCGTCCGAGCGTGCTGGCCAGCGCGTGCAGGTCTCTCTGCCCGTCTACCGCCGCCAGCACCTCCCACTCGAATGGCAGCAGATCCAACCGGCCGGTGGAGGGAGTGTCGGGAGGCGTAAGCTTCGGCACCACGCGCAGGTGGGGGACCTTGGCCTCGATGCGGGACCACTCGTCATGGCGCCGCGCCGCTTCCATGAGCAGCGCCTCGGCCGGAATCCGAACCGGATGCTCGACCATCGCCTCGCAGGCGGCCCCGTCTTCGAACCGGAAGTAGCCTTCCGACCAGCCGAGCAGCTGGAAGATGGTGTCCTCGATCTGGCCCTTGAGCTGCCGGTCCAGCTCCCGCCGCGCGACGACGCCGTTGGCGACGAGAATGTCTCCCAGCCGGCGCGGGTCTCCCGATTCCTGGAGTGCCCGGGCCCGGTCCAGGTCCTGCTCCGAGATCTTGCCCAGCCTTACCAGGCGTGCGCCCAGCGGCTGCGAGTTTGCCAGCGACGCGGCCACGACGCCACCCCGGTCGAAGGAGACCGTGCCCGACGTCTGCCGCAGCTCCGACGTGACCCGCAGAACTCCGCTCTTCCGGCCGAGATCCAGCAGCTGGAACACGTCCTGGATGTGGAATTCCTTGAGAGGTCCCTCGAGGGCCACTGGTCAGCCCGCCGTTGCGAAGATGTGCTGGAGATCGCGCGCGGAGCGCGCGCGGCTGCGCGCTTCAGTGGCGAACGGGCCCTCCGGCTCCAGGTGAATCACCCGCTCCCATACCTGAACCGCCTGATCGAACTGCCGCTGCCGGGCAAAGCAGGTGCCCTGGTGATACAGGGCCGCCGTGTGCTCCGGATCAAAGCGCAGCACCCGGGCAAAGGCCTCGAGCGCCTGCACCGTGCGGCCGTCCTGGAGCAAGGCTTCACCGAGCGCTGTGAGTGCCTCGAGCTCGTACGGATCGGCCTCCAGCACCCGCACCAGCACCGGGATGGCCGCCTTGGGCGACTCGGTGCGGCGGATCAGATCGGCCAGCGCGAGCGCGGCAGCCCCGTAGGTGGGCAGGAGATCGAGGGCGCGCTCGTACGCCGCTCGGGCCGCAGTCCAGTTCTGCTGCTCCTCCTCCAGGGCGCCCAACTCGTACCAAACCCGGACCATCGAAGCGTCCAGCTGGAGAGCCGCGTTGAATGCGGTCAGCGCGGCCGCGCGGTCTCCCAGCCGAACCGAGGCCTGGGCTTGCAGATGGAAGAGGTCGGGGCGGCCAGGCGCGAGGGCTTGCGCCCGCTGAATCGACTGGAGGGCGTCGGCGGTGTTACCGACCGCGACTCGCACTCTGGCCTGGGCGACGAGCACGTCGACATCGCGCGGCACCCGGCCGGCGAGCTCCTCGGCGAGCGCTTCCGCATCCTGGGCGCGGCCGAGAGCGAGGAGCGCCAGGATCTCGCCCAGGGTCGCGTCCGAATCGGCGGGAACCAGCGCTCGGGCCTCCCGGTACCGCTCGAGCGCCTCGCCGTGGAGCCCCCGCTTGGCAAAGATGTGTCCGAAGAGAATCGCAGTGGCATGCCTCGGTGCTCCACGAGCCACCGCGCGATTCAGCTCGGAGCGAGCGAGATCGAGCAGGCCCTTGGTGACGAGGGCGCGGGCTTGGCGAAGCAAGTCGTCGGCCGGCTCCTGCGAAGGGACCGGCTCTTCGGGAGCCAGCTCCTCGAACAGACGGTCCAGAGCCGGCGAATCGTAGCTGAACTCGCCGGCCAGCTCCTCGCCGCTGACGTCGGTCACCAGCTCCGGGGCGATGGCAATGTTGGGATCTTCGAACTGGAGGTCGATCGTGAGCGCGAACTTCTGAGGAACGTAGAGGGGCTCCAGCTCGAGCGCCCGCCGGGTCTCCCGCAAGGCGCCGTCGTAGTCGCCCAGCTGGCTCAATACGAAGCTCAGGTTGTAGTGGGCCGCCGCAAACTCGGAATCGGCGTCGACCGCGCGACCGAACGCGTTGCGGGCATCCTCGAAACGCTTGAGCTCCATGAGCGCCAGGCCGACCCCATTCCACGCAGTAGCGCTGGAGGGCTGGTCGGAGAGAGCGCGCCGGTACTCTTCCAACGCTGGTTTGAGCTGCCGCCGCTGGAACAACAGCAGAGCCAGATTCAGGCGCGCAGTAAAGAGCGGCTGGGACCCTCCGAGGGCCTGGCGGAACGCCGCCACCGAGTCATCGCTGGAGCGCTCGCTCGCCCGGAGCACACCCAGGTTGTTCCACGCCAGCTGGTATGCAGAATCGGCGGCAACGGCCTTCTCATATGACGCGAGTGCTTCGTCGCGTTTCCCCGATTGGTGCAGGCACACCCCGCGCTCGTTCCAGAGCTTGGGCGAGTCCGGGAACTCTCCCACCAGAGCCTGGTAGAGTTCCAGCGCAGCCGGGAGATCACGGCGCAGCAGGTGCACCTCGGCCATGGCCTGGAGATTGAGCCGCCGATCCTCGTCTACATCGAGACCGAGCTGATACTCACGCAGTGCGTCGTCGTAGTAACCCTTCTGCCGGTAGGCCAGTCCCAGGTTATAGTGCGCCAGCGGAGCACCGGCGACCGACTGCGGGGCAGCGGTGTCAACCTCGCTCTGCCCATCCACCAAGACGGCACCCGCCCCATTGCCCCGCTGCCCGCGGTCAAGTGCGAGATTCGCCTGGGCCCGGGCCAGCATCGGGTTCAGAGCGACCGCCCGCTTGGTCGCCGCCCGAGCGGCCTCGTGCTGACCCAGATCGCCGTACACGAAGGCCAGGAGATAGTGGGCCTCCGCGTACTCCGGATTCCGGGCAATCGCATCCTTGAGTGCGACGAGTGCGAGCTCGGTGAGGCCGCGGTTGTAGAGGACCTCACCCCGGTGGAACCTGGCGACGGCGTTGTCCGGGTCCTGATCGCAGGCCCGGGCGAGCCAATCACTGGCCGTGTCGAGTCGCCCGCGCGCCTTCTCCGACAGGCCGAGCTGGAGCATCGCAGGAACGTCGCCCGGATGGGTGGCGAGCAGCGCCTCGAATTCTCCTACCGCCTCCTCGTGCCGGCCGAGGCTGGCATAGGCGCGGCCCAGGTCCCACCGGGCGTCGCGATCGTCCGGCCGACGGCGTGCCTTCTCCCGAAGATCCGCGATCCGGCGCTCATAATGCCCGCTATCGCGGTAGGCGATCTCGAGATTGGTTTGCGCCACTTGCATCTTCGAGTCGAGCTCGAGCGCACGGGCAAACTCGGCGATCGCCTCGTCGATCAGACCCTTCTGGTAATACAGAACGCCGAGGTTGTTGTGCGCCCCGGCGTCCGAAGGATTGATCCGCTGGGCGAACGAGCGGAGAACCGTGAGATCGCGCTCCGACAGCGCTGGGGCGGGCATCGTCGTTAGGTGATCCGGATGGCGTCGAAGATGGACTGCAACGAGGCCACATCAGGCAGGAGCAGAAAGTGCCCGGCCATCGACTCGGTAGACTCTTCGCTCCGGAAGGAGGTCTCGACACAGAGCGCGTACTCCCGATCATGCCCAAAGTTCAGGTGGGCCGAGGTCAGGATGGCTCCGCTGAGGTCGATCACCAGGCTGGGAACGGAAGGCACCAGCATCATGCCCATGAAGTCGCTGAGCGCGTTCAGGTACGCACTGGCAAGGATGTTTCCGGCCTCCTTCAAACTGGACTGCTCCATCTCGCCGAAGGCGGTGGTGGTACCACGCTCGCGCCGGAAGAGATAGTCGCACAGGATCAGGGCCGCGGGCTCGGGAAAGAGCAGCATGGCCCGCCCGGTGAGGTCGCCCATCATGTGCATGAGGACCGAGGCGACCACCTGATCGGGTGGCCCCAGCATGTCACCGGCGTCCTCCAGCGGTTTGACCTTCACCCGCGGGACGGTGATCATGATCGTCCGGTTGGTCATCTGGGACAACGCGGTGGCGGCGTGGCCGGCGCCGATGTTCGCCACCTCCCGCATCGCGTCGAGCTGGGACTCCTTCAGGTCACGCACGTCTTCCATCCCTTCCTCCTCCTAAAGGAGGGCCGCAGCGTCGAGAATGAGTGCCGGTGAGCCGTCCGCGAGGATCGTTGCTCCACCGACGTACGACGGCAACCCTCGAGGCGCATCGAACGGCTCGACTACGATATCCTGCTGCCCGACGAGCGCATCGACCACCAGCGCGGCTCGCCGCTCGCCGACTTCCAGGATTATGGTCGGACGGCGGGCGGATACGGCCTTGGACTGGCAGCCCACCAGATCGCACAGGTGGACCGTGGGAATGACCCGGTCCCGCACTACCAGGGCCTCGCGATCCCGCACAGCAGTGACGGCTTGGCGGTCGAACTCGACCGTTTCGGCCACGTATGCCAGCGGCACGGCATAGCGCTCCCCGCCTGCCTCGGCCAACAGCGCCCGGACGATAGCCAGGGTCAGTGGCACCCGGATGAGGAACGTGGTGCTCCGGCCCATCTCGCTCCGCACCTCGAGCGTACCGCCGAGTGCACGGACCCGAGTCATGGCGACGTCCACCCCGACGCCCCGGCCCGACACCCCGCTTATCGTCTGGGCGGTGCTGAACCCGGGACGCGCGAGCACGCGCACCAGCAGATCGTCCGTGAGGGCATCGGTCTCGGGTGCCGCACCTTCCCGCCGGGCCTTGGCGAGGATCGCTTCCCGGTCGATGCCTCCGCCATCGTCCACCACCCGGAGCGCCACGGTGTTGCGCTCCCGGGTAGCGGAGAGCAGGATCCGTCCCTCAGCGGGCTTCCCCGCCGCGACGCGCTGCTCCGGCTTCTCGATCCCGTGGTCCGCCGCATTGCGTATCAGATGGAGCAGGGGCTCGCCGATCTCGTCCAGGATGGAACGGTCGAGCTCGATCTCTTCGCCTTCCATGTCAAACCGAATCCGCTTGCCCAGATCTCGGGAGAGGTCACGGACCAGCCGGGGAAAGCGCTCGAACACTTCTCCCACTGGGGTCATGCGCGCAGCGAGCACCTCGGCCTGCATGGCCGAGACCAGCCGCGAGATCCGCTCGCTCAGCTCGGCCAGGGTCGGGTCGCCCGCCTCGAGCGAGATAGAGGTCAGGCGATTCTTGGCGACGACCAGCTCGCCCACCTGCTTCATCAGATCGTCCAGCCGCCGCAGATCGACCCGGATCTGGCGCCCCTGGGCGCGGGCATCGGCCTCCGGCGCAACCGCCTCCTCGAGCCGCACCCCCTCCACCTCTCCGAGGGTGCACAGCGCGGCCACGACCGCTTCGTCCGAATGCTTCGTCTGCAACCGGAACGAGAAGCGCCCATCGAACTCGTCGCGCTCGAGCTGGGCGGCGAGCGGACGTATGCCGCTGACGGCACCGAGCCCCTCCGCTCGACGAAGCACTAAGGCTGCCCGGGCGCCGCGCATGACCGCCCCCGGCCGGATGGTGACCTGGACCGGCCGCGAGCGCGGCGCATCCGATGCCCGGCGGTTCCTGGACTCCACCGCGGGTTCCGCCGGCGGAGGAGTGGGCGATACCGACGAAGTCAGAGTCCCGGCGGCAACCGAGTCCAGTTCAGCGATCAGACCGCTGTCCGGCTGGTCCTCAGAGCCCGCTCCAGCGCCCTCCACCGCGCGACCCAGCGTATCGACCGACCGGAACAACAATTGGAAGACCGCGGGCGTCGCCGACAGGCGGCCGTGCCGCAATGCGTCCAGCAGGTTTTCGGCGGCGTGGGCCAGCTGAGCGACCGGCGCATACCCCATCGTCGCCGCCATACCCTTGATCGTATGGATGGCGCGGAAGAGCCGGTCCACCGGCTCGACCGCAGCCGGGTCACGTTCCCATTCCAGCAGCGAGCTGTTACATGACTTCAGGTGCTCGCGACTCTCCGCGAGAAAGAGTGCAGCATACTTGGACAGATCCATCGCTCAGGCCAGGACGCGCTGGACCGCCTCGAGTACGCGCGATGGCTGAAACGGCTTGACCACGAAGTCCTTGGCGCCGGCCTGGATGGCCTCGACGACCAGGGCTTGCTGGCCCATGGCGCTGCACATCAGGATCTTGGCCTCGGGGTCGGACTTGCAGATCTCGCGCACGGCTTCGATACCGCCCATGTCGGGCATCACGATATCCATAGTGACGAGATCGGGCTTGAGCTGGCGGTATTTCGCCACAGCCTGTACACCCGAGTCGGCTTCGCCGACGACTTCAAATCCGGCCTGGCTCAGGATGTCGCTGATCATGGTGCGCATGAAAATGGCGTCATCGCAGACGAGCACTGTGTGATTCACAAACTCCCTCCACGCGTAGGAACCGACTGCAGATTGCTCAGCCTCCGATGATCGGGGCGAACAGGGCGTCCACGTCGAGCAATATGAAGTGCTGGTCTGCGCTGACCCCTACGGCTTTCACCAGACGAGGGTCAACGCCAGGGAGGTCCCGGCGCTCGACGACTGAAGCGGCGGGAACTTCGAGAAAGTCCAGGACCTGCCCCACACCGAGCCCGTAATTGCGCCCCCTCGCCTCCAGCACGACGATGGCCCCCTCGTCGGAGGGTCGCCGGTCTTGCTGAAGCAGGAGGTGCCCGTCGAGTACGGTGAGCAGGCTGCCCCGGACGTTCACCAATCCTTCAACCGCATCCGGCACACCGGGAATGCGGGTGGCCGGCAGGCGCGGGAGAATCTCACGCACGATCCCTGCCGGGGCCGCGCAGATAATCTCACCGATTCGAAAGATGACGGCGTGGAGCGTGGGAGAGTTAGCCATCTCTATTAAAGAACCGAAGATAGCTCAGCGGCTGGGCCCGGGCAACCATTTCTTCGCCACCCACGACAACCAGTGCAGCCCGTAGATCCTCGGGCCACTCGGAGTGGAACTCAAGTGGTGCTCCGCTCATAGGATGGCGGAATGCCAGAGCCGCCGCATGAAGGGCTTGGCGGGGGGTGACCCGGTCCAGCATCTCGGCAGAGCGTCGCGCTTCTCCGGAAATCCGCCGGCTTCCTCCGCCTCCGTACACCGGATCACCCACCACTGGATGCCCAATGTGCTCCAGATGGACCCTGATCTGGTGGGTTCGGCCCGTATGCAGCTCCAGCCTGAGCAAGTCGGCCACATTAAAGCGGGCAACGACACTGGCTTCGGTCCGGGCGGCCCGACCGAGGGGTGAGACGGTCATGCGCTTGCGGTCCTGGGGGTGCCGGGCGATCGCTGCCTCGACGCGGGTGGGTCTGGAGTCGAGATGGCCCCAGGCCTAAGCAGCGTAGCTCCGGCTCACCCGGCGGGCGGCCAGGGCAGCACCCAGGCGCCGATGGGCCAGATCGGTCTTGGCCACCAGCATGAGCCCCGAGGTGTCCCGGTCCAGCCGATGGACGATGCCGGGCCGCCCCTCGGCCCCTCCAGCCAGCGTGGTGCCGCGCGCGATCAAGGCGTTGACGAGGGTGTCATTCCAATGCCCGGGAGCAGGGTGAACAACCAGGCCGGCAGGCTTGTCGATGATGGCAAGGTGTTCGTCCTCGAAAACGAGCGTGAGGGGGATGGCGGCGGGTTGAAGCGTTCGGGGCGGTTCGTGGTCGGGGATCTGAACGGTTACGACCTCGCCCCGGACCAAGAGGCGTGAGGCGCGAGCGACTTTTCCATCGACTGCGACCCGCTTGTCGGCAACCAGACGTGCAGCCTGGGTCCGGGAGATCGACATCTGGTCGGCGAGAAACCGATCGAGGCGCTCGGTTTCAAGACCAAGAACGGTGAATTCAACCTGAAGTGCGGGATCCGCTTCGAAGGCTCGGGACGGGCTCTGCTGCCCCGCTTCCCCGCTGCCCACCCGCCCCGAGGGCTCCCGCCCCGCTTTCACTCACACCACCGAAGCCGACTCCGGCTCCGGCTCCGGCCGGCGGGCATCCTCCCGCCACAGCGAGATGGCCAGGGCGATGGCCCCACAGCTCACTGCGATGTCCGCGAAGTTGAAAGTAGGCCACCGGAGCGCGCCGATTCCCACGTCGAGGAAATCCACGACCCCGCGTGCACTACGCACCCGGTCGACGAGGTTGCCGACGGCACCACCCGCGACGAGCCCCAGGGCGAGCTGACGGAAGCGGTCGCCGGGAGGACTATTCCGGGACATCCGAGCCAATACGAACACGGCCAGGAGTGCCACGGTAAAGAAGATCCAGCGGGAATAGGGCCCCACGTGAAGGCCGAAGGCCGCCCCCTGGTTGTACACTAGCCGGAGCTGGAACCAGTCGCCAAAGACCGAGACACCCGGCGTACGCAGCAGCGTGGCCTCCGCGATCACCTTGGTGACCAGGTCGAGAACCACGGTAGCCGCGGCGGCCAGCACGAACACTCGGCGGGCCTCGCCGGGCGCCGCAGGGTCAACGGCGCTTGCCATCTTCTTCTCTCTCCTTGCACGTGATACAGAGTCGCGCATGGGGCAGCGCATCCAGCCGCTCAAAGTTGATCTCCTGCCCGCACTGCTGGCAGTGACCGAACTTATCCGGGCTGCCGTAGAGCCGGCGAAGCGCCTCGTTGACGTGCCAGAGGTAGCGCCCTTCCTGGGAGGCGAAGAGGAACTGCTTCTCCCGCTCCATCGCGTCGGTTCCCTGGTCCGCCATGTGGAAGGAATAGGAAGAGAGATCGCCATCGGCGGATTGCAGCGTCGCGTTGAAGGACTCGTCGTAAAATCCCAACTCCTTCATGACGCGGGCTCGCTCCTCCATGAGGCGCTTCTCGAGATGTGACAACTGTTTCTTATTCATTAATCGTCCAAGGTTGAGGCCGATTCAGTCCTGGCCATGCTGATAACGTTGTACTCCGACCACCGCACCATGCCCGTCGATGTCCACCCGCTGTTCGAGGTCGGCTGCGGGCGCCCGAGCACCCACTTCCAGGCCGCGGGCCAGCGTCTCGCCCCGAATAAAGCCGGCATGAGCGTTCACCGCATCCGCGAGAGGCGGATCACCGTCGATCCAGAGAGAGATCCGATCGGTGTAGAGATACCCAGCCTCCTTCCGGATGCGCTGCACCCGATTCACCACCTCTCGGGCCAGACCCTCGCGTCGCAACGCGTCGTCGAGATGCGGATCCAGCGCGACGACAAAGGGGCCACTGCTTTGCACCAGCCAGTCGCTGGCCACCTCCCGCTCAACCGCAACATCCTCCGGCATATAGGTCACCGGCTCGCCCTCGAGCTCCAGCGTCGCGGGGCTTCCACCCTCCAGGCTCCGGAGTTGCCCCGGGGTCAGGCCGGCGGCGGCCGCGACCACTGCGGGCGTGCGCTTGCCGTAACGTTTGCCGAGGGTCCGGAAGTTTGGCTTGGGCCGGAGCCGGACCAGATCGGTATCGGATGCGACGACCTGGATCTCCTTCACATTCACCTCGGCCCGAAGCAGCTCGAGCAGCTGGTCGAGCGCGGGGCCCCGCACCCCGTTAGGCACCGCCACCTGCATCCGCCCCAGCGGCTGACGCACCCGGATATTGCGCTCCTCGCGGGCCGAACGGGCCAGCGAAGCTAACCGACGCACAGCATCCATGGCAGCTTCCAGCTCAGGCACCCTGAGCCCACGTGGTATCGGAAACCGCGCCAGGTGCACGGATGTTCCCGTGAGGGCCCGATGGAGCCAATCGCTCAAGAATGGAGCGGCCGGTGCCACGAGCCGGCTGACGGTAGTCAACGTCTCATGAAGGGTTGCCAGGGCCGCGGGATCGGGCTCGGCGTCCGGAGCCCAGAAACGAGGGCGGTTCAATCGGACGTACCACTGGGAGACGTCGTCAACCACGAAGTCCATGATCGCACGGACGCCGGCAGTCACGTCGTACCCACTCCACGCCTGGGTCACCGTTTCCACCGTGGCGTCCAGCTGGCTGAGGAGCCAACGATCCACCAGCGGCCGGTCAGCGGGGGCAGGGGCGGCTTCCGGCGACCAATTACCAGCATAGCCGGCAAAGAACAGGTAGCTGTTCTTCAACGCGTTGAAGAACTTGCCAGCAACGTCGGGGATGGTCCGCGGGTCGAAGCGCTTGGGCAGCCACACCTGGCTGGACGCAAGGAGATAGAGGCGGATGGTGTCCGCGCCGAACTGCTTGATCATCTCCCATGGATCGACCACGTTCCCCTTGCTCTTCGACATCTTCTGGCCCTGCGCATCCTGAATCAGGTCGTTCACGATCACGTGCCGGTAGGCGGTGCTGTCGAAGGCCGTCGTCGCAATCGCCAGGAGCGAGTAGAACCAGCCGCGCGTCTGATCCACCCCTTCACAGATGAAGTCGGCCGGAAAGTGAGCGGCGAATTCGTCTTTGTGCTCGAATGGGTAGTGCCACTGGGCATACGGCATCGAGCCCGAGTCGAACCAGGTGTCGATCACCTCCGGCGTGCGGCGCATTCGGCCGCCGCAATGGCACGCCCACGTGTACTCGTCGATGAACGGTTTGTGCGGATCGAAGCCCTCGGGCAACGGACGGCCCCAGCGCTCGGCCAGCCCGGCGTAGCTCCCGATCACTTCGACGTGGGTCGCATCGTCCTCGCAGACCCAAACCGGTAGGGGCGTGCCCCAGTAGCGATCCCGTGAGAGAGCCCAGTCGACATTGTTCTCCAGCCATTCGCCAAAACGCCCCGCGCCCACCTCGGGCGGATGCCAGTCCACCTCACGGTTGAGCTCCAGCATCCGGTCCTTCACCGCCGACGTGCGGACAAACCAGGAGTCCCGTGCGTAGTAGATGAGCGGGCTGGAGCAGCGCCAGCAGTGGGGATACTTGTGGCTATACGGCTCGGTCGAATGCCAGCGGCCCTCCTGCTTGAGGCGCTGGATGATGAGGTCATTGGTCTCCCGAGCCGTGACCAGCCGCCCCTCGATCTCGGGCCAGCTGGTTCCCACGAAGGTGCCATCGGGAGCGACCGGCCGGACCAGGGCCAACCGGTGCTCGAGCCCTGCCTGGAAGTCATCGGCCCCGAATGCAGGGGCCATGTGCACCAAACCCGATCCGTCTTCCGACGTCACGAAGTCGGCGGCGATCACCAGTCGCGAGGCCCGGTCCTCCGGAAGTGGCACGACATCGAGCGGGCGCCGGTAGCGCTGACCGATCAGCTCGTGACCCTTGAAGGTCCGAATGGCGCCGAGCTCGCTGAAACTGGGGGCGCCCCGCTGGGGGCCGCTGGGAAGCGACGCACGCGCCGTGGCGAGAATGAGCCGGCGGTCGCCCACGGCGTACTCGCCATATTCCATCTCGGGATGAACCGCCACCGCGACGTTCGATAGCAGGGTCCACGGTGTCGTCGTCCACACCAGGAGCTGTCGCTTCGGATCCTGCTCCAGGGGAAAGGTGACGTACACCGAATTTGTGGTGACGTCCTCGTACCCCAAGGCAACCTCGTGGCTCGAGAGCACGGTTCCGCACCGGGGGCAATAGGGGAGCACTCGATGGCCGCGATACAGCAGGTTTCGCTGGTGCAGCCGCTGGAGCAGCCACCACACGCTCTCGATGTAGTCGTTGCTCAGCGTGACGTACGGGTGTTCGTAGTCGAGCCAGTAGCCGATCCGGTCCGAGAGCGATTCCCATTCCTCCTGGTACTTGAAGACACTCTTCCGGGCGCGGGCATTGAACTCCTCCACGCCGAAGCGCTCGATTTCTTTCTTCCCGTTGAGCTTCAGCTCCTTCTCGATCTCGATCTCCACTGGCAGCCCGTGGGTATCCCACCCCGCGATGCGGGTCACCGACTCGCCTTGCATGGCGTGGAACCGGCAGACCAGATCCTTGATCGTGCGGGAGAAGACGTGGTGGATACCGGGTCGCCCGTTGGCGGTCGGTGGGCCCTCGTAGAAGACAAACGGGGAGCCGTCTCGGCGGGCCTCGATGGTCCGCTGAAACAGACCTTCGGCTTTCCAGAGGGCGAGCTGGCGTTCCTCCAGCGCGGCCGACGTGAGATCGGGCCAGGCAGCAAACGCCATCAGGACACGCGCTCCGCCAGGCCGACGATGAGTCGGGTCAGCGATGGCTCCGCCCGGCCTGCGGTCGCGATGATGCGTCCGATGTCGGCCGGCTCGAGAGCGTCGGGCAGACACTGGTCGGTGATGATCGAGATGCCGAGCGTCCGCATTCCCGCGTGCACCGCCACGATGACTTCCGGTACGGTGGACATTCCCACGACATCGGCTCCCATCATCCGAAGCATGCGGTACTCGGAGCGGGTCTCGAGATTCGGCCCCGGCACCGCCACGTATACCCCTTCTCTCAGCGTGATGCCGAGCTCCAGAGCCGTGGCCCGAGCCAGGGCGCGGAGCTCCGGGTCATACGGGGCCGACATATCGGGAAAGCGGAGACCGAGCCGCTCGTCGTTGGCTCCGATGAGGGGGTTGTCGCCCAGCAGGTTGATGTGATCACTGAGCAGGACCAGGTCGCCGGGACTCCAGAGCGGGTTCATGCCACCGCAGGCATTGGACACGAAGAGGACTCGCGCACCCAGGGCCTGCATGACCCGGACAGGAAACGTCACCGCGGCGAGATCGTACCCCTCATACCGATGGAAGCGCCCTTGCATCGCAACTACCGGCCGCTGGCCGAGGCGGCCGAGTAGAAGACGACCCGCATGGCTCTCGACGGTGGACAGCGGGAAGCCGGGGATCTCCTCGTACGGGATGGCGGACTCGACCTCGATCTCGGCGGCAAGCCCACCCAGGCCCGTGCCTAACACGATCGCGACGTCGGGCCGGAGCTTGGTGCGCCGGCGTACGACTCCCGTGGCCTCCTGAATCCGGTCGAACAGCGGCATCGTGGCGGTCACTGCTGCTGCTCTTCAGATGAGGTCTCGTCGGTCAGGTCGGGCATACCGGCCACCGGGCGACGCTGCAGCCCGTCCACCTCGCCGAGGTGTCGCTCGAGCAGCGCGCGAAAGCTCGCGACGTAGGCGGTAAACTGCCGGGCCGCGCCATCGGAGCGCATCTGCACCGCAGCCTCCTCATGCCGGGCCCGCTCCATGATTCGCTCCGCCTCCGCTCTGGCCTCGCGCAGCACCAGCTCCGCTTCACGCTCGGCCTGTTCTCTGCTGTCTACTCTGAGCTGCTGCGCCGCCACGAGGGCCTCGTTCATGGCCCGCTCCCGGTCCTGATAGGCGCGGAGCTGTTCCTGCGCGCTGCGTAGACGCTCCTCGGTCTGGGATCGCTCGCGCAGCAGCCGGTCGAGCTCTT
>JAXDMF010000166.1:0-6009 GCA_034666205.1 Gemmatimonadales bacterium | reverse complement strand
CTCAAGCGGGCGGGTTACGAAACCGCGCTCATCGGCAAATGGCATCTGGGTTATCTGCCCGAGCACGGCCCCATCCGCCATGGCTTCGATGAATTCTATGGGATTCTGAGCGGCGGCGTGGATTACTTCAGCCATCGCGTGCCGTCAGGGAAACTGGACCTGCACGAGGGAAATGTCACGGTAGATCAGGCCGGGTACATGACCGACCTGCTGACCGACCGCGCGGTTCAGTACGTTCGCCGGCGTCACCAGGCTCCGTTTTACCTGGCCCTGCACTACACTGCTCCGCACTGGCCGTGGGAGGGTCCCGGCGATACCGCTGCGAGCCGGATGTACCGGGCCGTTGCCGACACGGTGAAAGACCGCTTCGTGCAGGGGTATGCGGACGGTGGCTCACGCCGGGTCTTTGCGGCCATGATGCAGCGGCTGGACCAGGGCGTCGGCCGGCTGCTGCGGGCCCTCGAGGACGCCGGCCAGAGTCGCGACACGTTCGTGGTGTTCACCAGCGACAACGGCGGAGAGCGGTACTCCTACAACTGGCCGGCAAGCGACGGCAAGACCTCGCTCCACGAAGGTGGTATCCGGGTGCCCGCGATTGTCCGCTGGCCCGGCAGAGTGCCGGCCCGACGCACCGCGCATCAGAGCGTCATCACCATGGATTGGACGGCGACCATGCTCGGCGTCGCCGGTGCGGCTCCGGACCCAGGCTACCCCCTCGATGGGGTCGATCTCACACCGCTCTGCCGGGGGGAGCCGGCTCAGTTCGAGCGTGCGCTCTTCTGGCGAACGCGAGCGCAGGACGCGGCTCGGCGGGGTCGCTGGAAATATTTGCGAAGCGGGGACGACGAAATGCTGTTCGACATCCCCAACGATCCTGGTGAACGATCGGATCTGGACATCTACCAACCCCAAGCACTGACATCCTTGCGGGAGGAGTTCCGGCGGTGGAACACCCAGATGTTGCCGCGGCCCGCCCCGAACAACTGATTCTCCTCGCCTCACTCCTGGTACTGGGGTGCTCTCACAGCGCACGTCCCCAATACGACACTACGTCGGGGATGGCACTGGCCGCCGCCGAGTCGGTGTACGCCGACCTGCGGGACCTCCGCGACAGGCTCGACGTCGCGGCGGCCTCCGGCCGGACCGTGCTCACGGATGCCAGGCCGTTCGCGACGCTGGTAGACGGGCACAATGGGCTCAGGGCAGAAGCGAGCCGGCGGCTGGCCGGGATCGACTCGGTCTCCCTTCGCCCCGATGATGCCCGCGCGCTCGGCACCATGCGCCGCACGCTGGGGCGCGATCTCGACTCGCTCCCCCCACCGTCAACGGCAGTTGCCAAGGCTGCGCTGGCTCGCCCCGACTGCGCCTACAATGCCGCTGCCATCGTGCGAACGGGCAATGGGCTCGACTCCCTGCGCAGACGGCTCTACGTCTGTTACGGCTGGTTTCAGTCCCATCTCATCCTGGACCGAGACACGCTCGACCGTCTTTCCATCTTTGGAGCGCTCGGCCGGGAGGATGACGTGGGCCGGCGCAGGCGCCTGTTCCTTGCGCTCGAGCCGGTGTGGCGCACGGTGAATGGCGACAACGGGCCGGGCAGTCCCTATCGGCAGCTGATCGCTGGAGAGGTGGGGGTGGCTCATGGCTCCGGCCTACGGCCCGACTCGGTCGAGGCCTGGCTCCTCGCCATCCTGGCCACCTGGCGCCGGGTCAATTCCGATACGCTGATCGAGCCGTGGGACTGGTACTACGTGACCGGCCGGGCCAGCCGAGCGCTGAGCCCGCACCTCTCCCGCGAACGGCTCACCGAGCTCAGTGCCGGCGTCTATCGGACGCTCGGCGCGAACGTCGACTCGCTTCACATACACTACGACCTCGATGCGCGCGAAGGGAAAACGCCGGTGGCTTACACCACCTTCGGCGCTCGACCCCGCTTGGTGAACGGCAGGTGGCGGCTGGGCGAGCCGTGGGTGTTCGCCACCTACCGCACCGGCGGCCTCGACAACCTCAACGAGCTGCTGCACGAGACCGGACACGCGGTGCACATCGCGGCCATCCGCACCCGGCCTGCCTTTGCCGACTGGCCCGACAGCGACCCGTTCACCGAGGCCCTGGCCGATCTCATCGCGCTCGATGTATTCGAGCCTGCCTGGCAGCAGCGCTGGTTGGGGGACTCGGTGCCGCTGGCCGATGGGCTCCGCGGTCGCTATGGGGGGATCGTGCTGGACGTCGCGTGGGCCGTGTTCGAGCTTCGGATGATGGGTCACCCGAAGGCGGATCCCAACGCGGTGTGGAGCGAGCTCACTCACGACTACTTGAGAATTCGCCCCCACCCCGAGCTATCCTGGTGGGCAATGCGCGGCCAGTTGATCGACGCACCGGGCTACATGATGAACTACGCCGTGGGGGCGATCCTCAGCGCTGCCATCCGGGCCAGGACCAGGGAGATCCACGGTCCCACCAGCGCCGGTGACTCCACCTGGTATGGGTGGATCGCCCCACGACTCTTTCGCTATGGGCTGGAGCGTCCCAGTAACGAGGTCATCGAGGAGTTCCTCGGCGGCCCTGTATCGCCTCGAGCTTTGCTGGAGGATATGAAGCGCATGTCCGCTCCAAGCACGGAGTAGATCCCTCGCTCCGCTCGGGATGAGGAGGTGTACCATAATGCGGATTCCATGCTGAATAACCTTCTGACCCCGCCGTTCTACACCGGGCTGCTGCTGGCGCTGCTCGGGTGCGGCTCCGCACCGAAGCCCTCGCGCGAGCTCCGGGTCTGCGCCGATCCGAACAACCTGCCGTTCTCGAACCAGCGGCGGGAAGGATTCGAGAATCGCCTGGCCGAGCTGATTGCAGGTGAGCTGGGCGATACCGTTCGCTATACCTGGCAGCCACAGCGCCGGGGCTTCATCCGCACCACCCTCGGGGCCCATGCGTGCGACGTGGTGATGGCTATGCCGCTGGGATCCGACCACGTCCTCACGACCAAACCCTATTACCGCTCCAGCTACGTCTTCGTTTCCCGGAAGGACCGTCACCTGAGCGTCCGCTCGCTGGACGACCCGGTGCTTCGGAAACTGCGGATCGGCGTCCAGCTGATCGGAGACGACTATGCCAACACCCCGCCGGTGCACGCGTTGAGCCGGCGGGGGATCGTCAAGAACCTGGTTGGCTACAGCGTGCTCGGGGACTATTCGCAGCAAAATCCTCCGGCCCGCATCATCGACGCGGTAATCGCACGCGATGTGGATGTGGCCCTGGCCTGGGGTCCGATGGCGGGCTATTTCGCGAAAAAGTCGCCGATACCGCTCGAGCTGGTTCCGGTCTCACCCGAGGTCGACCCTCCGGGCCTGCGCTTTGCCTTCGACATCTCGCTCGCGGTGCGCACCGAAGACACGGTCCGAATGAAGCAGCTCGAAGGGATCCTCGAGCGGAGGCGTTCGGACATCGATCGCATTCTCCGGGAGTATGGAGTGCCGGTATTGGCGGGTGCCGGGGCTGACAATCCGTGACGAGTCACGAGTCACGAATCACGAGCTGAAAGAACTCGTCATCCCGAGTGAAGCGAGGGATCTACAATTCGAGGCCTCGCGACTACTCCGAATCTCTTCAGCCCAAAAAACCCGATATCATGCCCGGTCTCTCCCCGCTCCGCCAGATCGGCCATGATCTCCCCCACCACGCTACAGAACTTGTAGCCATGCCCCGAGAACCCGGCGGCAATGGCCACTTCAGGATGTTCCGGATGCAGGTCGAGGATGAAGTGGCGATCCGGACTATTCGTGAACAGGCACCCCTTGAGCATCAGGGTCGGTCCCGCTCCATCGGGGAAGTAGCGCTGGGCAAAGGCGCGTAGCAGCTTCTCGTCTCTCGCATGGGGCTCGCGATCCACCGTGTCGGGATCGACCTGCTCGCCCAGATGGTGGTACTTCCCGAACTTGAAGCCGGGAACGACGAAGCTGGGGAATCCGTAGTAGCGGCCTTCCTCGACTTCGATATTGAAGACCGGGAAGGCGCCCATGGCGAAGTGCCGGGGCTGGATCGGTTGGAGCCACGCGACCACCTGGCGCTCCGGGATGGCAAGCTGAGCCAGCTCCGGCACGAGCTTCGATGCCCAGGGTCCGGCGCAGATGACCAGCCGGCCGGCTTCGTATCGTGCCCGATCCGTGCGCACCCACGCCCGGCCTCCCGCAATTCCCCATTCCAGCAC
The DNA here is from genome assembly GCA_034666205.1 of Gemmatimonadales bacterium. Classification (GTDB taxonomy): domain Bacteria; phylum Gemmatimonadota; class Gemmatimonadetes; order Gemmatimonadales; family GWC2-71-9; genus CAVVWJ01. The sequence continues at coordinate 1,802 of JAXDMF010000166.1, read as the reverse complement.
CGGCTCCCGGAAGTGCGCCTCGGCCCCGTGCGTGAGTGCCTGGGTGACGTGGGCGACGTTGCATCGTTCCGGCAGCAGGAATCCGCCGTCTGGCTGGTACAGGCACTGCATCGTTCGGGGGAGGCCATAGCCGGGAAATCGGCGGTGCAGCTCGGCGCCATCCATCACCTGATGTGGCAATTCGTGCAGCTCGCTCGATTTGAGCGCGCCCTGGAAGATCGGGCTACCGGGCGGCCCGGCGTCCACGCTTCCGGTGATGTACAGGAGTCGCTCGCCGGAGCCGCGCTCCAGCTCGCGCCAGAGCTCGTACGAGCGGCGGAGCAGCGCCACGTAGGTGGGATGCTCCCAATAGGCGAGCCGAATGATTCGGGTGAGTCCGTGGGAGGAGCCGTACTCGTGGACCAGGTCGAAGCGCTCGAGTCCGAGCACCCGGAGACCTCGGCGGGCAAGATGGCATAGCGTTGCGCTACCCATCCCGCCGAGGCCGAGCACGATCACGTCGTAAGGATGGACGGAACCTCCTCAGTTGCCGGCGAAGCTGACCTTTACGATCCCCCCGTTGCCGCACACCAGCCAGCCGGCTTTGCGGCTGGCGAACCCGACCGACCAGCAATTCGCGATGCCGGACAGCACCGACCAGGTGTCGCCTTCGTCGGGTGACCAGGCCGCGCCGCCCGGCCCGGTGGCGACCACGGTGAGCCTTAGCTGCCCCGGCACGTAGCTCAGACCATAGACGGCCCCGGGAAAAGGCGTTGACGTTGCGAGGGTCCAGGTAACGCCACCGTCTGCCGAACGCGCCACGTTGTCCTGGGGTTCGGTACTCACCACGTCGCCACCGCCGAGTATGCCATGGAAGCGGTCACGGAAATCCACGCTGACCACACCCGAGGTCGGCGTTCCCTGGGTGATCCCCGGCACGTCGTGGGAGCTCCAGGAGTTGCCTCCATCAGTGGTGGCGAGGATTCTCGCCCGGGCAGCGCCGCCGGTTCCAATCCACGCTCGGTTCCCGGCCTGGGTGGTGACGCAGGTCCCACTGGCCGCAAACCCGGCTTCACCCGCCTGGGCCGCGGGCAGCAGATCACCGATGTCCTCCCAGGTCTTGCCGTTCGTGGTCCTGATCACCGGGAAGCGACCGTCCTGGCCGTCGGCGAAGGTGATGCCCCGGTCCGGGGTCCAGAAGTCGAAGCAATCGTAGAAGTTTCGGGGATCGGGTCCCGCCTGGAACTCCAGGTTCCAGGTCTCGCCCCCGTCTCTCGTCTTGTAGATGCGGTTGTCCGACCCCTCACCCGCCGAGAGCAGATAGGCAATCTTTTCAGTTACCCCCTGCACATCCCGGAACTGGAGCCCTTCCGCGCCGGGCACTACCCGGGATAGCCAGGTGTCTCCGCCATCCGTCGTGAGTGCGAACGTCCCGCCGGCGGCGCTGGCCCAGACCACCCGGTCGTTGACCGGACTGACCGAAAAGAATCTCTCGGTGGTGCCGCTTACCTGCGGCGTCAGGGTTGGCCCGTCGCTCGACGGGGCTTGCCCAGGGGTCTGGAAGAAGGCGGTCGTGGGCTCGAAGCTGCCGGAGCAGGCGACGACGAGGAGAGCGGCCACACCGGTTCCGGTGGCGGCAATCGAGAGCGAGCGAAGCATGGGGGGTCTCCGAAGGGGTGTCGGGGTTTTCTCAGACTTACCGCGCACCGTGAGCCACCGCAAGGTGATGACAATCATGGCACTGAGGTGGAGAGCGGAATAAAGTTGACGGTGCTAACGAAGCCGGCCCCGTACGACCCTATCCCGAAGGAGCTTTGCTGATG
>JAXDMF010000165.1:0-22128 GCA_034666205.1 Gemmatimonadales bacterium | reverse complement strand
ACGAGCAGTTCGCCCGCCCGGGTGAGGTCGAGGTCTGGAGGCAGGTCCTCGAGATGGTGCGGGGCCCCGTCCGCGACAACCCGTACGAACCCGAGCGCCCGGAGATTTTCCACCACGGCCGCGTGGGTCAGCCGGGCAACCGGCGGGAGCGGGAAGCCGACCTGGATCGGCCCAGTCACCGCAGCCAATATGTCGCCACAGGCCGACTCGGCCGTATCGCGACGAACCGGGCCTCCGCACAGCCTGCAATAGCACTTCCCGACCCGGGCCCAGAGCAGGCGCAAGTAGTCGTAGACTTCGGTCGCCGTCCCCACAGTGGACCGGCTCGAGACCACCGGATTGCGCTGCTCGATGGCCACCGCCGGCGCGAGCCCCTCCAACCGATCCACCAGGGGCTTCGGCATCCGGTCGAGGAACTGCTTGGCATAGGTCGACAACGATTCGATATACCGCCGCTGTCCCTCGGCGTAGATGGTGTCGAAGGCCAGCGTGCTCTTGCCGGAGCCCGAGGGCCCGGTCACGACGATGAGCGATCGATGCGGCAGGTCGACGGTGATGCCCTGCAGGTTGTTCTGCCGGGCATTGACGATGCGGATGACGGACTGGGACATCGTCTGAAAATAGTCGGGAAAGCCCTTCCCGTCCTTCCCGCCCTACCCGCTTCCCCGCTAATTTTCGCCACCCATGCCTCGCCTCCTCACCCCCAAGCTGCTGCTCCGTGGTTTTGAGGTGTTCGTCGTGGCCTCGCTGGCTGGTTTTGGGGTCACCCTTCTGTATGGCAACAATCTTCCCGCGTTCCTGGCCGCCCTCGGGGGGCTCCACTGGATCTGGGTGCTGGCTGGTCTGGGATTGGCCTCGCTCGACTGGATCGGTGGTGGGCTCCGGCTCTGGGTCTGCGCCCGGCACATCTACCCTGATCCTCCGCTGAAGGGGATGATTCTCGCAGGAGGCATGGGTGCCTGGGCCGGGTATATCACCCCGCTCAACTCGGGCTCCGGTCCCATGACCATGTACACCATGCGCCGCTACGGGGTTCCGCTGCCGGTCGCGGTTACCGCCACCTTCATCAGCTTCGTCGCCACCATCCTTTTCTTCGCTATTGCCGGGCCGCTCGCGGTGGTTTTCGGCGCGGGGCGCTCCCTGGGGCAGCGGGGCAACGTGCTCGGACTCTCGCTGTTCGATCTGTTTCTCGGCAGCCTGACGATCATCGCCGGAATCGGCGTGCTCATGGCGTTCGTCATGTTCTTCCCCAAGCTGGTTCGGGATCTGATCCATCGCGCCGCCGAAGCAATCGGCCGCCGAAACCGTGGCGTTGCCGACCGGCTCGAAAAGCTGCGGGCCGGTATCGACCTGGCGCACGAGAGCATCGTGGCTTTCAACAGCCCGCGAGGGTGGCTGGCGCTCTTCTGGGCCACGATTCTCTCGGGTCCGTCGCACGCCAACAAGCTGTTGGCCGGCTACGTGGCGCTGCGCGCCCTGGGAATCCATATCAACTTCGTGGACATTCTTCTGGTGCAGACCCTGGTCATGTTCCTCTTGTACTTTGCCCCGACCCCGGGTGCGTCCGGGGTCGGCGAGGTGCTGTCGGCCGCGGTGATGTCGTCCTACGTGCCCAGGGAGCTCACCCCGATCTACATCCTGATCTGGCGACTCACCCTGAGTTACTACACCCTCGGGTTCGGATTCCTGGTGTTTTCCGGCTGGGTACGACGAGGACTCAAGGGAGTCGAGGACACCCCATTGCCGGAACCGGCGGGCTAGCATATGGACCAGGACGAGGCTCTCGACAAGAGCTACGACGCCACGCTGCTCCGCCGGCTGCTGGTGTACCTGCGCCCGTACCGTGGCTTGGCCCTCTTGGCTGTCCTCCTCCTGTTCATGAGCGCCGGATTGGCCCTGGTGGGACCGTTGCTCACCCAGCGCGCGCTCGATGTCGCCATTCCCCGGCACGATATGGGTCTGTTGGGGACTCTCGCAGTCGTGTTCCTCGCCGCCCTCCTGCTCGAGTTCGTGGTCGAGTACGGCCAGACATTGCTCACCACGTACATCGGCCAGCGAGTGATGTACGATCTCAGAATGCAGATCTTCGGGCACCTTCAGCGGTTGAGCATCAGCTTCTTCGACCGGAATCCGGTCGGTCGTCTGATGACCCGGGTCACATCCGATGTGGAGACACTGAACGAGCTGTTCTCGTCCGGCCTGGTCACCGTGTTCGGTGACGTGTTCACCTTGGTCGCCATCATGACGATGATGCTGGTCGTGGACTGGCGCCTTGCCCTGGTGACGTTCTCAGTCATCCCCCTGGTGTGGCTCACCGCCATGGTCTTCCGCCGCCGGGTGCGCGAGGCGTTTCGTGACATCCGGACCCGCCTGGCCCGGCTCAACGCGTACCTCCAGGAGCGGCTGTCCGGCATGCGGGTGGTCCAGCTTTTCGGCCGGGAAGCCGACTCGGCGGCCCGATTCGCCGCCCTGAATCGCGAGCACCTGGAGGCGCACCTCCGCTCGATCACGATCTATGCGGTGTTCTTCCCGGTGGTCGAGGTGCTGACCGCGGTGGCAACTGCGCTGCTCTTGTACTACGGCGGGCTTCGAACCATCCATGGTACGTTGACGATCGGGGTGCTCGCCGCGTTCATCCAGCTCACCCGCAGGTTCTTCCAGCCGCTACAGGATCTCTCGGAGAAGTTCAACCTCCTCCAGAGCGCCATGGCCTCCTCCGAGCGGGTCTTTGCCCTCCTGGACCAGCCGGTGAGCGTGCTGGAGCCGGCCAGGCCGGTGATGCTCCCGCAGCCGGTCCGCGGCGAAGTGCGCTTCGAGGATGTCTGGTTCCGTTACAGTCCGGATGGTCCGTGGGTCCTGCGCGAGGTGTCGTTCACCGCTGCGCCGGGTCAAACGATCGCGCTGGTTGGGCACACCGGGGCAGGCAAGACCACGATCGTCAACCTGCTGCTTCGCTTCTACGACCCGGATCGCGGTCGGATCCTGATCGACGGGGTCGATATTCGCCAGCTGAGCACGTCGGACCTGCGGTCGCTGATCGGCTTCGTGCAGCAGGATCTGTTCTTGTTCACGGGCGACATCCTGCACAACCTGACGCTGGACGCCCCGGTTTCGGCCGAGGCCGCCCACGAGGCGGCCCGCCGGGTGGGCGCCGACCGCTTCATCGAGCGGTTGCCCGCGGGCTACGCACACCGGCTCGGGGAGCGCGGGCGGAGCCTGAGCGTCGGTGAGCGGCAACTGCTCAGCTTCGCCCGCGCTTTGGCGCTGGACCCGAGGATCCTGGTGCTGGACGAGGCCACGAGCTCGGTTGACGCAGAAGCAGAGGCGCAGATCCAGCGGGCCATCGCAGAGCTTATGGCCGGACGGACCAGTCTCGTGGTGGCCCATCGGCTGAGCACCATCCTGCACGCCGATGAGATCCTGGTAATGCAGCACGGTGAGATCAGGGAGCGGGGTAGCCACCGTGAGCTCCTGCTCCAGGAGGGGTTGTACCAGCGGCTGTACCAGCTGCAGCTGCGGGGCCAGGAAGCTCAGAGGATCGCCTAGTAGCCGGGCATCAAGCCCGGCCTAACCATATTTCGCTTGCCAGGTTATAAGTCAGCGGGTACGTTTCTCCACTCGATTTTCCTCGGGATCAATCGATGATCCATCTCGAAATCGACGGCGAGCGGCATGTCATCGCCGCCGGTGAAACAGTTATAGGGTCCGCCTCGGACAATGCTGTGGTGCTCCCCGGCGAGGGGGTGCACCCCAAGCACGCGGTCGTGCAGGGAGCTTCCGGCGCCGCGTCGATACGGGCCGCCGCCTCCGGGGCCGAGATTCTGGTCAATGGAGTTCGACTGGGTGCCGAACCGACCCCGCTCCTCCATGGCGACAAGATCGCGATTGGGACGCATGAGCTGCTCGTGGTGGATTCCGCCCGGGCCGGCAGCACCCAGCTCTTCGACTCCGGCGCCTTCGCGGATCTGGTCGCTCCTCCGGTGTCTCCCAAGGCGCCGGGGAAGACGGGAGGCCGGCTGGTCTGTCTCACCGACGGCAGGGAATACACCATTGGCCAGACGCCGCTCACGTTCGGCCGGGAGGCCGGAGCCGATGTCGTGGTCGCGGGACATGACGTATCGCGCCAGCACGCGGAGATCCGGTTGGATCCAGAGGGGTACATCCTGATTGACGCCAGTGTAAATGGCACCTACGTGAACGGCGAGCGGATGGGGAAGGCGCGGCGGCTCTCCCGAGCCGACGTAATCCGGATCGGGAACGACGAGTTCCGTTTCTATGCCGATTCGCCACCGGCCTCCGCTAAGTCGGCCCCGAAGATGCAAGCGGTCGAGATTCCTCCCAGCAGGCCGCCGGCCGGCGCGTCCCAGCGTCTCTCGGAGACTATGCACGGAATCCCGGTCGCCGAGCTTCAGCGGCAGAACACGCCTCCGTCGCCCAGCGCCGCCCCGCTGGCGTCGCTCCTGTTTCGAAGTGGGGACATGAAGGGCCGGCGGCTGCCGATCAAGGTACCGGTGGTGAATATCGGGCGGGGAGACTACAACGACGTGGTCATTTCCGACCCGAGCGTGAGCACCATGCACGCCAAGCTCCAGCGCCGCGAGGCGATCTGGATCCTGACCGATCTGGGCTCTACCAATGGCACCTTCGTGGAGGGTGAGCCCCTGAAGGGGGAGTCGCCGCTGGGTCCCGGCACGACCATCCGCTTCGGGGACGTGCTGGCGCTATTCGAGCCGCTCGACGACAAGGTTCCGGCGGGACGGGGCGCGGGGACCCGGGTCATGGAGAAGGTGGAGGCGGGACCCCTCGCACCGGCTCGGAGTGCCGAGCCGGCACCCGAAGCGGAACGGCCGAGACCGCGGCCGCGCCGGCCCATTCGCGTTGCCCAACCACGCCCCAAGGCCCCCTCCACCATTATGGTGGTCGGGTTGGTGATCCTCGTGGCTATCCTGGCCTACCTGCTCTCGAGCTGACGGATTCTCGTGCACTTCACCTGCGCCGCTCGCACTGACGTCGGCATCGTCCGTACGGGCAACGAAGACAACTACATGATGCTGGCCGAGCAAGGCATCTTCATCGTCGCCGATGGGATGGGTGGTCATGCGGCCGGCGAGGTGGCGAGCGAGATGGCGGTGCGGATCACCTCGCAGCTGATCGGTTCGCTCCGGGGATCCAGCGACGAGGAAGCCGGCGAACGGATCCGCAATGCCATCCGCTCGGCCAACGATGCCATCTTCGAGCGCACCCTGTCGGAGCACGACAAGCGGGGCATGGGGACGACGGTGACCGTCCTGGTGCTCCTGCCGGATCGCTATCTCATCGGCCAGGTGGGTGACAGCAGAGCATACCTGTTCCGGGACGGGCAATTCCACCAGCTCACCAAAGACCACTCGTATGTCCAGGAACAGGTTGACGCGGGGCTTCTCACCCCGGACCAGGCCCGGGTGCATCCCTACAGCAATGTGATCACCCGCTGTGTCGGCGCCGGCATGGACGTGGTGCCGGACATCTACTTCGGATCACTGGAGAAGGGGGACATTCTCCTGCTGGCCTCTGACGGCCTCACCGGAATGTTGGAAGACGAGCAGCTCACCGATATTGTGAGCTCCGATGGTGGACCCCAGGCGTGGGTCGATCAAATGGTGGCGGAAGCCAACCGGAGAGGCGGGCTCGACAACATCACCGCGATCGTGATCCGGATCGATTCGGTGGACAGCGACACGGGTGAGCATCCGGTCATGCCTGCCGCGGCCAGCCAGCGCTCCTGAAGTAGCTAATGCCTTCCCCGTGACGCCCCGCACATCGCTTTATACCCCTTCAAGCTACCCTCGCTTGCCAGCAGGATAGAAGCATTCAGCGTTGCTCCCGAACAAAGAGGAGGATCTGTGGACGTTCTGACCTGGATCATCGTGGGGCTGGTTGCGGGGCTGCTGGCGTCCCTGGTCATGGGTGGGGTCGGCTACGGCCTTCTGGGTGACATCGTGCTTGGCATCCTTGGGGCGCTCATCGGGGGGTGGCTCTTCGCCCAGATGGGATGGGGAGCGCCGTTCGCCGGGCTGGCAGGCGCGATATTCGTCGCGTTCATCGGGGCCATAGTCCTGCTGGGCATCATCCGCCTTCTCCGCGGCGCACGACGGAGGCCCTGACCCCGAGCTCACGTTCCAGGCGTATGTTGGCCCGCTGGTAGCGCCCGTCGGACTCCAGCGGGACCTCTACGAAGCCATGCTTCCGGTAAAGCCGGAGGGCAGGCGCCAGCACTGTGTTGGAGACAATGACTACCCGCACGGCGCCGATCTGCCGCGCGAAATCAACCGCCGCTTCCATCAACAGGTCTCCGAGTCCGCGCCCGCGGGCGGCTGGAGCCACGGCCATCTTGGCGATCTCGCATTCACTCGGACTGTGACGGAGCACGGCACAGGTGCCGAGCACGGTGTCGCCTTCGACCACGAAGAAGATCTGGCCGCCGGGGCCAAGTATCGCTCCGGCAGGATCAGCGAAGACTGCGCGGTCCGCGTCCTCCAAAACGAAGTAGCTTTCGATCCAGTCCCGGTTCAGCTGCTCGAATGCGGGCCGGAAATCTTCTCGGTAGGGGATGACCATGGGTCGCGGATCGGCCATCTCGCCCGGAGTCGCTATGCGTTGGGTCATCCGTTCTTCTCGGGTACTTGCCCTGGTGCTTCTTGGCGCGTGCGGCGGCCGCTCGGCCGAAAGTGGTGCCAGTCCCGACCGCCAAGCCATGCTCCAGGTAGAGAATCAGGGCTTTGCCGACATGGTGGTCTACGCCATCAGCGGTGGCCAGCGGATCCGGCTGGGGATGGCAACCGGAAACTCTAACAAGTCATTCGTGCTGCCGGCCTACCTGGTCCGGACGGGCGGGCCGCTGCGATTTCTGGCTGATCCCATCGGCGGGAACCGCACCCCGGTTAGCGAGGAAATGACAGTGCAGCCGGGTGACATCGTCACCCTCACCATCCCTCCCCAGTAGCCGGCTGCGCTAGTAACGCGCGAACGTCTTCGTGGTTCCATCCCGCTGGAACGCAACCACCTCGAACCCAGCGATCTTCGCTCCGGGCTCGGCCATCCCCGGTGTTCCTGAAGACATACCGGGGACAGCGAGGCCGCTAACTCCGGGCTGCTGCTTCACCAGACGCTGGATGTCGGACGCGGGAACATGCCCTTCGATGAGGTACTTACCCACCAGGGCCGTGTGGCACGACCGAACTCCTTCCGGGACGCCGAGCTGAGCCTTGATGGCGTCCATATCTTCCTCGTCCTGAACCACCGGCTCGAAGCCGTTATCGCGTACGTGGTTCACCCACTTGGCACAGCATTCACAGCTACTGCTCTTGTAAACCGTGATCGGGGTCGGCTTGGCGGACGAGCCGGGGAGCTGAGCGGCCACCCGCACGCCGGCTGCTCCTGCGACCACCAGCCCGGAGACGCGAAACACGAACGTACGTCGGTTGATCATTCCATCCTCTGTCAGATGAGAGATGCCGCCGCCGCCACCCGGGCTTCGACTTGTTCCGCGGGCCACGTCAGCAGGGCCACCACCGGCTCGAGCGAGCGGGTCGGCGGGCTCGACACAAAGATGCGCAGACGGCGAGCGCTCCGGTACAGCTCGTCCGCCACCCGGGGGAGTCCCAGGTGCCCGGCTCGGCCGGCATCGGTCAGACGCTCGATGGTCCCGCTGCGGGTGCGGAGTGGAAGGTTGACACCGAGCATGGCCGTCCGGGCCGGGAAATCCAGCAGTACGTCGCCCGGCGCCAACCCGGCTTGCTCGGCAATCGCATCCTCCACCCGCTCGAGCAGATCGGGGTCGCTGGTAACCCAGGGCTGAACGTCTCCGGGAACTTCGCTCGCCGGCAGATCCAGGGCGCGCTTGTGCAGGCGACGTGCCCGGATAGAGGAGGCGAGTCCGCTCTGGTCCCGCGCGAGCAGCAGCTCCATCAGCCCGTCGTCGGTGGCATCGGCGATGGCCTGCACCGTCACGCTTCCCCGCCGCACGGCGATGCGCACCGCCCGCTTGAACATGCAGGTTGCCGATCGAACGGCGTGGTGCCAGTAGACGTTCCGGTACATCTGATACTTGGCAAACAGGAGCGACTCCAGGGCGCTTACCCCTTTCTCCTGCACGCCGACCTCGAAATGCCCGGGCTCGACCTCGACCAACGTGAGCGACGAGAGCAGGCGGTCCACGTCCACCATGCCGTACGGCACGCCGCACATCCGGGCGTCCCGGCTCAGATAATCGATCTTGTCGAGATCGATCGACCCGGAGATGAGTCCTTGGAGCGGGCTCCGGCTCGACCCGGTGATGAGAGCGCCCACCGTGCGGGGAAAGTCGGGGCCACCAATCTGGATCAAACGCTCGCCCAACAGCCCCTGCGACAGCTTGGCGACTCCCAGCGTCTCATGCGACGGAAAGCCCGCCTCTTCCAGCGCATGGGAGAACGGATAGTGGCCGATGTCATGCAGCAACGCGGCCATGCGGACTGCCAGGCACTCCGGCGCGGTCGCAGGGCCCAACTCGCCCAGCTCCTCGAGGGCGGCCAGTGCTCGGCGCGTCAGGTGATAGGCGCCGAGTGCGTGCTCGAAACGAGTATGGGTGGCGCCGGGATATACCAGGAAGGAATGACCGACCTGACGAACGTAGCGAAGCCGCTGGACGGCGGGCGTGTCGAGCGCGAGCAGGGCAGGGTGGTCGACCCGGATGTTGTCCCAGAGAGGATCGCGGATGACTTCGGTCTCAGCGGGGCGGCGGGGCAGCGGGGCGGGTGAACGAAGCCCTTCGGACGGGTCAGCCGATTCACTTCCGCTAGTTGCCGCCTTACCAGGTCCCGACTGACTTGCTGCTGCCCTGCTGCCCCGCCGCCCCGCTGCCCGCTTCACAATGGTCCCGCCTTGGCCACCGGGTCCGGCACCTGCGACCGGTATTGCTCGAAGTTCTCCCGGAACATCGTGGCCAGCTTCCTGGCCTGGACGTCGTAAGCCTTCGGATCGGCCCAGGTGCCGCGTGGCGACAGAACGTCCTGGGGCACCTCGGGTACGCTCGCCGGCACCTCAAACCCGAAGATTGGGTCGCGGGTGAACCTGCCACCCTCGAGCACCCCCGACAGTGCGGCGCGCAGCATCGCCCGGGTGAGTGCCAACTTCATCCGCGAGCCGGTGCCATAGGGGCCTCCGGTCCAGCCGGTGTTCACCAGCCACACCTTGGCCCCGTGACGGCCGATCCGCTCACCCAGCATCTGCGCGTAGACACTGGGGTGCAGCGGCAGAAAAGGCGCGCCGAAACAGGCGGAGAACGTGGCCGTGGGCTCGGTGACCCCGCGCTCTGTGCCGGCGACCTTAGCCGTGTACCCTGAGAGGAAGTGGTACATCGCCTGCTCGGCCGTGAGTCGCGCGATCGGTGGCATCACGCCGAAGGCATCGGCGGCAAGGAACACCACATTCCTGGGGTGGCCACCGGCCCCGCTCGGGACGTGGTTGGGGATCGACTGAAGCGGGTAACAGGCCCGGGTATTCTCGGTGATGGTATCGGCATCGAAGTTGACTGCCCGAGTGACGGGGTCGAGCACCACATTTTCGAGAACCGTTCCGAACATCTGAGTGGCGGCATAAATCTCGGGCTCGGTGTCGGGACGCAGCCGGATCACCTTGGCGTAGCAGCCGCCCTCGAAGTTGAACACGCCCCGGTCGCTCCAGCCGTGCTCGTCATCTCCGATGAGCTGGCGGGTGGGATCGGCCGAGAGCGTCGTCTTGCCGGTCCCGGAAAGACCGAAGAAGATCGCTGTGTCGCCGCCGGGACCGATGTTTGCCGAGCAGTGCATCGGCATGACTCCCCGGGCGGGCAACAAATAATTGAGCGCGGAAAAGATGGACTTCTTCATCTCTCCCGCGTATCGGGTGCCACCGATCAGCACGACCTTCTTGGTAAAGCTGATGACTATAAAAGTTCCGCTGCGGGTTCCGTGGCGGGCGGGATCGGCTTGGAGGTCGGGCGCGTGGAGCACCGTGAATCCGGGGCGGAACTGAGCCAGCTCCGCCGGGAGCGCGCGGATGAACATGTTCCGCACGAACAGCGCGTGCCACGCGTTCGGGGTGACGACCCGGACCGACAGGCGGTAGGCGGGGTCGGCACCGGCGAAGAGGTCCTGCACGAACACTTCGCGGGCGTCCAGATAGGCCCGCACGTCCTCTTGCAGCCGCTCGAAGGCTGCCGGATCGATCCGCGCGTTCTTCTCCCACCAGATCCGGTCGCTGACGCCCGGCTCATCCACCAGGAATTTGTCCTTTGCCGAGCGGCCGGTGTGGGGCGCGGTCACCGCGGTGAATGCCCCGTGATCGGTCAGCATCCCTTCGCTCCGCCGGAGCGCGTGCTCGATCAGCACCGGCGGAGTCAGGTTCGCGTGAATGCGAATGGGGAAGAGACCGTGTTCGACGAGGGTGAGGTTTTCGCGCGGAACGGCGGTGCTTTCGATGGTCATATCCGTAAGATCCCTAGCTCCCCGTTGGCGTGCAACCTCAGCGTGTTCCGATCGAAAGATTGGGCTCCAAGTGGTATGCTGCCTCTGCCGTCGCGCGATCCCGGGCGCTGAGCGTCGGCACAACTGGGTCACCGAACATGATGTCGCTCGCCACCGGCGAATGCTCGAAGATGCCGATGGCGTGCCCCAGCTCATGGGTCGTGGTCAGCGCCAGGCACTCGGCCACGCCGGGGGCGGCAGGATCAAACCGGGGATTGATGAAAACCCGGATGGGCGGCTGGAGCTCGAGGCTCCCGCTCGGCAGGTCGAAGTCGGTACCGCCCTCACACTCCGGAGCCATGCTTGCGAGCCGGATCACGTTGAACCCGCCCTTGACGGGGCTCCCCGCCCGTACCACGATATCGGCCGTGTTGGAGTCGGGCACAATGACGGCGTCGAACTCGCCGTACAGAAAGGCCGCCTTCCACTGGTCTAGGCCGCCTTGCACGTGGCTCGGAAGGTTCAGCGTGTTCTCAACCCAGACCTTGACCGGCAAACGGGATTTCGGCCAGTGAAAGCTGAGGGTATCGGCCGTCCCCGGGCCCGTGGCGACGATGCGCCGCCACTCGTACCTGTCAGCGCGACTTGGAGATGCGATGTCGGCACAGGCCAGCGCGGCCACGGCCCCACCCAGGGCAAAAAGTATCGGCAGATGATCGTGAAGCTTCATCTCCGGCCTCGCGCCAGACCCACCGAGGCCGACACCCGCTGCACTCCCTGGGTTCCACTGAAACCGCGGGCTACCAGCTCGTCGGTGGTGAAGCGGTGGAAATCATATCGCAACGACATCATCAAGTCCCATCGTGGGAATACGGGCCGCCGGTAGTCCAGTCCGGCTCCAACCAGAAAACGAGTGGTTCCGCCTCTCAGGAAAATGCCGCGCTTCTCCGCGGGCCAGTAACGAAGCAGGCCCGCTCCGGCTCGCCAGCGCACCTGGTGCCAGACCGGGCCATCGAGCCCCAGCATGAGCGAGCCGGTGCGGACCGTGCCGAGGTCCGTCTGACTGCCTGACTCGGTACTGTGGAATCCGGATGAAGTCACGGTGGCCTCGAAACCGGCCCCGTACAGCGGTGTAAATGGAATGGAGACGCCCAACGCCAAGGTGGGTGCAAGGCTCTGGCGAACCTCGATTTGCTGCAGGATATCGTCTTTCAGGAGCTTGGTGGCGCCGGTAAGACCCACCCGGGCATAGAAATCCGTCTGCGCCTCCGCTGCCGACAGGCCGGAGGCGGCGAGGACGACCAGAAGGGCCACGGCGGCTCGCATTCCCGAAAGTATGATCGGAGAAGGAGAGCGGGTCAACGCGCGGTGCGGCCCCCCCGGGCGTAGGTCCTGAGCCGCCGAAGCATCTTCCGGTCGGCCGTCACCTGGTCCTCGCCCTTGGGAGTCTCCAGGATCTTGATCACATGGGCCAGCCGGGAGTCGGTCATAATCCGGCGAAATGGTCCCGGACCGAGCGATCCTTCGCCGATCAGCTCGTGCCGATCGCGGCAGGATGCAAAAGGTGTCTTCGAGTCGTTTAGGTGCAGGCAACGGAGTTGGTCCAGGCCCAGGATCTCATCCCACCGCCGCCAGACGCCGTCGTAATCGCCCACCAGGTCGTAACCTGCCGAGTACAGATGGCAGGTGTCGGCGCAGAAGGCCACCCGATGGCGGACCTCATCCCCGACGAGGCTGCGCAGCAGGGCGAGCTCCTCGAAGGTGCTCCCGAGGGATGTGCCGCAGCCCGCCGTAGTCTCCAGAAGCACGACAACCGTGCCGGGAGCCGCCTGGAGGCAACGGGTGTAGGCGGCGGCGTTACGCGCCAGGCCGGCGCTTCGGTGGTCGATGTAGTTGCCCGGGTGCGACACCAGCAGTGGGATGCCGAATGCCTCGCAACGCCGAAGTTCCGCCACGAAAGCCGCCTCGGAGCGGCTACTTAACTCGGGGTCGGGCGAGGCGAGGTTGATAAGGTACGAATCATGCCCCACTATATTGGATAGCTGGTACCGCTCGCATTCCCGGCGGAACGTGGTATATGACTCGGATGAGACGCCCGGCTCGCGCCACTGGCTGGGCGTCTTGGTGAACACCTGGATTGCGGTCGCCCCGATCGCCTTACCTCTGACCGGCGCCTTATCGACGCCACCCTGGACTGACACATGGGCTCCCAGACGCTCTGCTGTACGATTACGCTGGTCCATTCGCTGCCCTCTATCGCGTGAGCGCGGAGGCAGTGGAGCACCCCGCCCGCCCGAAAGTTCTCCTCGTGGGAGATGCGTCCGCCCGGCCGGCAGGGCTGGAACGGGCGCTCACCCGGGCCGGCTTTCAGCTCGTGGAGCGCGCGGACGCTGCCACGGACCTCGGGGCCGATGCGGTGCTGATCACCCTCACCAGCGTGGACGGTGCGCCCCTTACCGATCTCATTCCGCCCGGCAGCGCCGGGGCTTCGCCGATCCCGCCTCGCATTGTGCTCCTCGCCACCTCCGATCCGGACGGCCCCGCTGCGGCGCTGATTCAGGGAGCCGCGGATGCGCTGGCCGCTCCAATCCATTTGCCCGAGCTCTGCGCTCGTCTGCACGCCCGTATCCGCGAGGCCAGCGCTCCATCGTTCAACGGCGCCGGGTCGGGCTCTGCTACCGTTCTCACCGTGCCAGATGAAGCGGAGGATGCACTCGACCGACGAGTCCAGGAGGAGCTCGAGCGGGCGCGGCGGTATTCGCTGAGCTTCAGCCTGGTCCTGCTCGGCATGGACGAGCTGGCTGGGTTGAGCGATCGGCTGGGAGCTGAGGCCGCGGACCGCAGGCGACACGAGGTCGGCGGCGTTCTGCGCCGGGAGCTGCGGTTGCCCGATTTCGTCGTGCCCTATGGCGTCGACGAGTTTGCCATCGTCCTTCCCGAGACCGACCAGAGTGGTGCCCGCCAGTCTGTCACCCGGATCCGTGACCGCCTGGCAGCGGTGCCCTTCGAGGGCGACCCCCGGGAGGAAAGTCCCCGATTCAGCGCCGGCATTGTGACCTACCCTCATCCCTCTGCGGTCCAGACCGACGACCTGTTTGCCCTGGTCGAGGCGGCCCTGGTGCAAGGGAAGGCGCAGTCCGGCGAGCGGATCGGGGTGGCAATGTAAGCTTTCCGGCCTACTTCCTCCGCAGCCACATGGTCGGGTCCAGCGCGATCTGTTTGTCCCCCCTGATTTCGAAATGTAGATGCGGGCCGTAGTCCGAATTCAGACCCCCCACCGTCCCGATCACCCCGCCCTTGGAGACCGCGGCCCCCAGCTTGACATCGGCCGTCTCGAGGTGGGCATATACGGAATAGTATCCGTTGCCGTGCTCCAGGACGATGGTGAGTCCGTAGGTTCCGAATTGGCCGACCAGCCGCACCTTGCCGGACTCCACTGCCTTGACTCGCGTGCCGACCGGCGCCGCGATGCCGACGCCGTTCCACCGAATGACGCCGCCACTCGGAAGGGTGTCCCGCCCGAACCGATAGACAATGGTTCCCTCGACCGGCCAGTCGAGCTTGCCCAGGTCCGCCGTCGTGATCGAGCCAGGGGCGCTTACCCCGCCGCGGAGCGCGCCCCGGGCCGCTTCATCCCGGCGGGCCCGCTCCAGCGAGGCCAGGACCCCATTCAGGCGCGACTCGTCTTTCAGTAGCTCGCCGAGCCGCCGTTCGGTGTTGCGGGCCGAGCGCTGCAGGCTCTGCAGCTTACTGGCCCGCTCGGAGGCCAGCGCCGAGTACTTACTGGCCTCGGCCTCTCGCTCCTCCCGCCTCCGATCCAGCTCGCTCCGGACGTTCAGGATGTTGTTCCGCTGCTGGACCACCCGGTTCCGTAACTGCTCTACGTCGGCGACCAGCGCGCGGTCCTGCTCACTGGTGAGATAGAGATACTTGTAGCGGCTCAGAAGATCGCCGAACGACTCGGCGGCCAGCAGGACCTGAAAGGTGTGGAGAGTGCCACGCTTGTAGATGTCCACCAGTCGCCGCTGGAGCACCGCTCGCCGCTCGGCGAGATTGTCCTGGGCCAGAATCAGCTCCGCGCTGGATCGGTCGAGCTGGGATGCCAGCCCCCCGATCTGCCGCTCGATCTCGATGACGATTCTCTGGGTCGACTCCCGCTGGTGCTCGAGATTGCTCAGCTCGTCGTTGACGTCGTGCACCTGACCCTGAAGCCGCTCGCGCTGCCGTTGCAGGCGATCCCGCTCCGCCCGGATTTCCTCCAGTCGCCGCCTACTCTCCTCCAGATCCGGTGTTCCTTGGGCATGAGCGGGAGCTATCGAGATGAGGAGGATTGCTAGTGCGGCGAGCGGGGAAGCGGGGAAGCGGGGAAGCGGGGAAGCAACAGCACACCGGAGGGCCACGAGCAGCCGGAGCAGACTTCCCCGCCTCCCCGCTTCCCCGCATCCCACTTCAGACATGTCTGAGATGTCGCCCCACGCTCACCAGACTGCCGCCGAGGCCGAGCATGACGCCGAACACGATGATCAGCACCATGTGCTCGGGGCGGAAGAAGATGAGACCTGCCAGGGTCCCGCCGCTCTTGTCCCGGAACAGCAGGTAGCCCCCGTAACACAGCCCCAGCGATAGCAGCCCACCGAGCAACCCTTTCAAGGCGCCTTCGAGCAGAAACGGGCCGCGGATGAACCAGTTGGTGGCGCCGACCAGGCGCATGATCGAGATCTCCCGCGCTCGCTGGAGGATGGTGAGTCGGATGGTGACCCCGATGATGACCACCGCCACGGCAGCGAACGCCAGGCCGATGACCAGGCCGACCAGGCCGGTGAGGTTTCTCAGGTGATCGAGCTTCTGTACCCACTCGCGGCCGAAGCGCACGTCGTCGATGAAGCCGAACCCCTGGAGCCGCTGAGCCACCCGCTCCGCACTGGCCGCATCGCGATAGCCGTCCTTGAGCCGCACCTCGATCGAGGCGGGAAGCGGATTCACCTGGAGGTCGCGGTACGCGTCGCGGAACTCGACCAGCTCGGCGCGGGCGCGCTGAAGGGCCTGTTCCTCGGTGACGTAATTGACCTCCTGCACCTCGGGAAACGCGGCAATATCCTGGGTCGCGATCGCGATCGTCTCCGCCGGGGTGCCCCGGAGGATGTAGGCCACGATCTCGACCCGCTCCTCGATCCCCCGGAGGGCCTCGCGCAGGTTGATGGCGACCAGACCAAACAGTCCCACGGTGAAGAGGGAGAAAGCAATGGTGGTTACCGACAGCACCGACAGAAGCGGAGCCCGGCGGAAGGAAAGCAGCGCCTCACGGCTCAGGAGCTTCACTGTGCCTCCGCGGCAGCCTCGTCCACCGCGCTGTCGTACACCAGACTGCCGTCCCGCATCTCGATGATCCGGTACGCCGTCTGCCGCACCAGGTCGAGGTCATGGGTGGCCATGACCACAACGGTGCCGCCGGCGTTGATGTCGCGCAGCAGCTGGAAGACGCCGCGAGTGGCCCGCTCGTCGAGGTTCCCGGTCGGTTCGTCGGCAAGCAGGATCGCCGGATCGTTCACCAGGGCCCGCGCGATCGCCACCCGCTGCTGTTCCCCACCCGAGAGCTCCCTCGGATACGCCCTGGCCTTCGACGAGAGCCCGACCTGGGTGAGCACCCGCATTACCCGGGCGGCAATGGTGTCGGTGCGCGCCCCGGTCACCTCGAGCGCAAAGGCGATGTTCTCCGCGGCCGTACGGTCTTCCAGAAGACGGAAGTCCTGGAACACGACGCCGAGCCTGCGTCGGAGCCTCGGCACATCGTCGGGGCGGAGGGTGGTGACGTTGTAACCCGAGACTCTCACTTCACCGCCGCTCGGCCGCTGCTCCGCGAAGAGCATCTTCATGACGGTGGACTTGCCGGCGCCCGAGTGGCCGGTCAGGAAGACAAACTCCCCCTTGGAGACGTGAAAGCTCACGTCCTTCAGGGCCATCGCACCGTTGGGATAGGCTTTGTAAACGTTGGAAAAGCGGATCACTTGCCGATCGCCTGCGCCAGATCCCCGATGATGTCCGCCGCGTCTTCAATGCCACAGCTCAGACGAAGGAAGCCGTCCGGGATGCCGATCTTGGCGCGGCCCTCGGGGCCGATGCTCTTGTGCGACGTAAGGCGAGGTTCCGAGATGAGCGTCTCCACCCCGGCCAGGCTCGGTGCATGGGTGATCAGCTTGAGTCGTTTGAGCAGCCGCTCCGCGGCCTTGGCGCCGCCCTTGAGCTCCAGCCCCACCATCCCGCCGAAACCGTCGAGCGCGGCCTTGGCGTGCGCGTGGTCCGGATGCGACGGCAATCCGGGATAGTGCACCTTGGTAATGCCGGGGTGTTGCTCCGCCCACTGCGCGACAGCCATGCCGTTGGTGTTGTGACGCTCCATGCGGACGGCGAGTGTGCGCATCCCCCGGTCGATGAGCCAGGCCGCGTGGGGATCGATGGCCTGGCCCCAGAGCCGCATGAGGCGGTTCACCTCCTCAACAAATGCACTCGAGCCGGCCACCACACCGGCGATCACGTCGCTGTGCCCGTTGAGATACTTGGTGGCGCTGGTGATGACGACGTCCGCACCGTGCTCCAGCGGCCGGTAGTTGATCGGACTGGCGAAGGTGGCGTCCACCAGAAGCGCCAGGCCGTGCTCCTTGGCGAGGTACGAGATCGGGCCCAGGTCGATGACCCGCATGAGCGGGTTGGTGGGCGTCTCCACGAAGAGGGCCCGGGTGGCCTTCCGCATCGACTTGCGCCAATGCCGCACCTGGTCCGGGCTGACATAGGTGACCTCGATGCCGAAGCGGGCCAACTCCTCGTCGAAGAGACGCTGGGTGCCGCCGTAGATCCAGCTGCTTGCGATCAGGTGGTCGCCGGGGCGGAGCATGGCAAGGTGCGCGAGTGCGGTGGCGCCCATGCCGCTGGCCACGAAGATGGCGTCTTCCGCGCCCTCGAGCAGCGCGTACTTCCGGGCCAGCTCGACCTGGTTCGGGTTGTTGCCGTAGCGGCTATAGAGTACCTCCTCGTCCGATCCGATCGGGTTGACGAAGGTGCTGCTCTGGAGCAGGGCAGGGGCGACCGGTGCCCAGTCAGGCCGGCGGTGCGGTATGCCGTGGATGGCGGTGGTGGAGAACCCGAAGCCGGACCGGCTCATGCGGTCGGCAGCGGGTGATAGAGCTCGCCGATCGGGCGGACCAGACGGTGAACGGCGAGATCGTGCAGCGCCTCACGCCCGCGAGGCTCCGGCCACCTCAGCACACTGCAGAGGTCGGGCACGGCGAGAGGACCATGGTCGCACACGCAGGCGAACGCCCGCCTGGCATCGGCCCGGACCCACCCCAACAGCCTCGGATCCCGGCTGTCCGGCGGCATTGCGGTCACGGCCAGGCGATGATGGACGAGGACATGCTCGATGGCCTCATGATGATCTTCCCGAAGGCCCTGGAGAACCACGAAGTAGGCGGTTCGCACCGCCAGAAGCAGCTTGGCGACGACCTCGTCGGCGCAGCTCAGGTCTACCAGCTCGATTCCGGAGAAGTCCAGCAGGGCGGTCATGCAGGTGGATCCGGCCATTGCTTCCTCTATCCGGATGCGGACGGCAGCGCCGGTGGGCCGGGTGACCAGGTTGCGGTACGGCGCGGCGACAGCCTCGCGGAGCAGGTGCCCGATCCGGATGGTCTGGATCACCGCGGCTCCGCGCCCTGCGCCGGGATGATGATCTGCACTTGTGCACCCGGAAAATACGCCAGGTTCTCGCTCAAGGGGACATCCTCATCCCAGGGCGGGATGATGGACAACCGGGCAGTGCCGCTGCGGATGGAGATCTTCCCCTCCCATTGGTCGAGAAATCTCTTGATGAACGCGAGGCCCTGGCCCCGCCCCGGGTCGCGGAAACGGCTCACCCCTTGAATGAGGGCCGCCTCCAGCGCCGCGCCGTCACCCCAGCGCTCGCCGAAGCGTTTGGCATGGGTGCTCTCGAGCGAACGGCGGAATCCCACACCTCCGTCGCTCACGGCGATGACGACGACTCTGCGACCCAGACGGCGGCGGAAGGTGTACGCCTGGACCGCAACCCAGCCGCTGGTCCCCGCGTGCTCCACAATATTCTGGCAGGCCTCTGAAAGCGCCATACTGAAGCGGAGTGTGGCCTTCATTTCGAGACCCAGCTCGCCGTGTAAAATCCGGGAGGCTCCCTCGGAGATCTTGTCGACCACGCCGTGGACGTCCTCGGATGCGCGTACCGGCGTGACGTCGAGCAGCACGTCGGACGGCCCCGTGGTGGTGGCGCGCGGCACCTTGCCGTGCAGCTCGAACAGATCCGCGGCGTGATGAAAGAACCCGGCACGAGCCCAATACCGCTTCACCTCGTCACTGGTGGGCACCGTCAGCAGCGGCTTCTCCCGCTTCGCTTCCGCCAGCGCCTGTCCGGCGGTCAGGATGCCGATCAGACCATAGGGCGACGCCCACTGGGCGCTCCGCGCGTCCAGCAGCACCTTCTCGTCCGGGGGCCAGGCGCCGAATCCGCCGGCAAAGGCGTCGAAGCTGCGGTCGTCGAAGTGCGCGGGAACCTCGATGACCCTGGTCACGGGGTCACCAGCTCGCCGCGGAGATGGCGGGCCAGCCCGCTCGCGCCGCGGAAGCCGGCATTCCTTGCGGCGAGGGCCGTGGCATGGCGCAGCGCGGCCTCGATCGAATCCCCGGCGAGCATCCGGGCAAAGGCCGCGGCTCCGAAGACGTCACCGCATCCCGTCGGGTCGAGGGTCTCCACGTTGGCGGCGGGGATGAGGGCGGTGCGCACGGACAGCGGGGAAGCGGGGAGGCGGGGAAGCTGGGACGGACCGACGACCCGATCCCGCCCACGATCGGACTTCCCCGCCTCCCCGCCTCCTCGCTTCCCCGCCAACCCATCAAACCCCGGCGCCGCGACGTAGGCGACCCCCTTGGGACCCAGCGTCACCGTGAGCAGCGAGACTCCGGCGCCCAGGGCCTCGGCGGCCAACGTCAACGGGTCGGGCGTGAGCTGCTGCATCTCATCTTCGTTCAGCTGAACCATGTCGAAGCAGCTGAACCAGGCCGGTGCGTTGGGCAGTGGTTGAAGCACTCGCATGCCGTCCTGCTGCATGCCCAGAAAGAGGCTGTGCAGATCGGCGTAGATTGGTCCGGCAAACCCTTGCCGGAGAGCCTGCGCGGTTCCCAGGCAAAGCTCGAATCCCGAGATGAAGTTGAGGTAGATCGCGTCCAGGTCCCGTACCATTGGTCCCAGCTCGGGCCAGGTCCATCCGGGAACGCCGCCGGCCATGCGTTCACACCGTCGCTCCGTGGACTGGTAGTGCAGCACCACGCGGTTGTTGGGCGCGGTGACCTCGGCGCAACGCGCCCCCGGCGCCAGCCGGGACAAGCCGCGCAGGAGATCCTGGGCCTCCGCGCTCAGGTCGCGGCCCACTTTGATCAGCGGGACGATCTCCCAGTCCGGTGGAAGGCTTGCGTCCAGTCCCGCAAGAGCGTACGCGATACCTCCCCACTCCTCCACCGGAGGGGCGAGTGGGTCGCGGCCATAAATGAGGTCCCAGACCAAAGAACCGAGGATGCCGATCCGCATGCTACTTCACTGCCTGACCCGCTGTCCCATCGTATCCAGGAATACCTTGGCTGCGCCGTAGACCCCGGCTGTACCCGTGAGCTCGCACGGCACGATGCGGCAGACGCTCACCGCCGGCTTGAATGCCCGCCGGGCCACCTCGCGCCGAAGCGGCACGAACAGGTGGTCGCCGGCCAGGGTCACACCTCCGCAGATGACTACCGCTTCGGGATTGAAGACGTTTACCAGGTTGGCGATGGCGGCGCCAAGGAACTTGGCTGTGTCGTTCACGACCTCGAGCGCCAGGTCGTCACCGTCATGGGCGGCCTGATAGACCGTCTGCGCCGTGATCTTCCGCAAGTCGCCACCGACGTATGAGGCCAGCCGGCTGACCGCGCCCGCCTGGATCTCCTCAACGGCTCGGAGCGCGATGTTCGGACCGGAGGCATAGGCCTCCAGGCAGCCGTAGTTGCCGCACTTGCAGCGCCGTCCCTCGGTATCGATGGTGGTGTGGCCGATTTCGCCCGCGCAGTCGGAGGCGCCGTGGAACAGCTTGCCGTCGATGATGAGCCCGCCGCCGATCCCGGTGCCGATGGTGATACCGATGGCGATCTTGGTGCCTCGGGCGGCCCCCATCCACCATTCGCCCAGCACGGCGCAATTGGCGTCGTTGTCCAACGCTGCGGGCAGCGAGAGGCGATCGTGAATGATCTTCCGCAGCGGCAGGTTCACCCAGCCGAGATTGGGTGTCAGCAGTACGATCCCGCTCTTGGTATCCAGCGGCCCCGGCGCACCGACCCCGATGCCGATGATCTCCGCGCCGGGGACCTCGCGCCTGGTCTGCTCGATGGTTTTCTTGGCCAAGGTGATGAGGCGGTCGAGCACGTCGCTCTGGCCGGCCTCGGCATGGGTCGGCTCGCTGCCGAGCGCGAGTAACTGAGACCCGTCCTCGGCGACACTGCCGACGACCAGGTTGGTGCCTCCGATGTCAATCCCGAGAACGTATCGCACGCGCCTCCTCCGAACCGATGATCCTGGCCAGTGCCGCTGCCACGTCGGCTGCCGACAGATCGCGCATACAGCGGTGATGCCCGAGTGGACAGGTCGCCGGGCCGTGGGTCGAGCACGGGCGGCACGGCAGCTGGTCGTGCCCCAGCACGATGTCATCGGCGCGGCGCGGCCCAAAGCCGAACTCCGGCACCGTCGGTCCGAACACCGCGACGACCGGGGTTCCCACCGCCGTCGCCAGATGGAGCGGCGCCGAGTCGTTGGTGACCAGTACTGCGGCGCGCCGGATCAGCGCCGCCGACCCACGCAGGCTCAACGCGCCGGCGGCGCTCACCGCCCGCCCGCGAGCCGCCTGAACGATCGCCTCTGCCAGCTGCGCGTCTTCCGCACCACCTACGATGACCGCCGTCCGGTCGAGCCCCCCAGCCAGCTCGGCATAATAAGGCCAGCGCTTGGTGCCCCAGACTGAGCCAGGAGCGAGGGCGACGAAATCGGGCCCCACGCCGTGCGAAACGAGCCAGGCGTCGGCCGCCGCGAGATCGGTGGGCGCGAGCCCGAGGCTCACCGGCGGGGCAACATCTCCCGGCCCAACACCCGCGAGCGCAAGGAGCCGCTCCACTTCATGCCCCTGCCGGGGACGGGGAACCCGGCTGGTGTAGGTGACGGCAGCGGCGCTGTCGGCGAAGCCGATCCGCTCCTTCGCACCGGACCAGAGGGCCAGTAGGGCGGAGCGGAGCGACTGATGCGGCAGGTACACCCGGTCATATCCCCTGGCACGCAGCTCCCTGCCGAGCCGCCGGAACGGTTTCCAGCCCCGGTCGGCGCCGTGCTTGTCGTAGCGCATCACATCGGCCACCGCCGGGTGATGGTCCAACAGGCTTGCGGCGCCCGGTGTGGTCACCACGTCAACCGGGCCGTGCCGGTCGGCGAGCACCGAAAGCAGCGGGGTCGTGAGGATGACATCGCCGAGGAAGGCGGTCTGGATGACTAGGACGGTCGGGCGGTCGGGCGGTCGAGCTGTCGGCTCAGGCATCCCGACGACCTCCGTCCTGGAAGAGGTCGGATTCGGCCGGACCG